>JAKSUH010000066.1 GCA_024413395.1 archaeon | reverse complement strand
TTGGTACTGTTGTTGGTTCTTCAGTCGGTATTTTTGGTGTTATATATGTGGCTGAGGATAGTCAAAATTGGAATGGTTATGAGGTTTCAAAACAAATTTTCCATACTGTTTTGACTGCTTTAGCATTTGCAGGATGGGGGCACGTAAATCTATTCCTCATAAAAATCCTTCTAATAAGATGCCTGTTCGTTCTGAAGAGTGTGATACTTCTAATTGTTATAAACAGCTTCAATATAGTAAAAAACATATGTCTCTTAAGGATTTTTATAATGATCCTAGAAACGAAGGGTTTTATGGTAAAAAGACTGTAGAAAATTTAGATAATAGTGTTAGTAGTGATAGTATTCAATATAGTGATCTTCCGCTACGTACCTATGGGGATGATGTTCAGGATATAGTTCAATCTACTGGTATTCGAACTAAACTTAATCCTAATGGTCTTGAAACAATTCCAGAAATGGGGGTTTTGTTTCTAATTATAAAGTTCCTACTAACTATATTCCTATAGATAATGTTCCTCAAAATACTTTTTCTGAGGAGCCTACAATTTCTATAGTTCATTATAATAATCCAGAAATAGATTTGGATATTTGAAAAGGTTATAGTTCTGTAAATAATTTAAACGGTTATTTGGTTTCTAATGACCTTAGTGAATATTTGTTTTAATCATGAAAAAATATTCACTAACATTACTTTTTATATTCTTTAAAATACAATAATTATTTAATGAAATGGAAAAAGATTGGGGATATTTTAGTATTAGATAAAAAAGATTCAAATTTATCTTCACAAGAACTAGAAAACTTAGCAAAAACTCATAATGTTAAAACAATTATAAAAATACATCACATTTATGGAACTAAAAGAGAACCAAGTTTTGAAAATTCTTTATGGGAATGAAACTGAAACAATTCATAAAGAAAATGGTTGTTTTTTTAAATTAGATTTGGCTAAAGTAATGTGGTCTAAAGGTAATAATAATGAACGTATTAGGATTGCAAGATTAGTTGAAGATGATGAAATAGTTTTAGATATGTTTGCAGGTATTGAGTATTTTTCTGTTCCAATAGCTAAATTTTCTAATGCCAAACAAGTTATTCCAATCGAAATAAATCCTAATTCTTATTTTTATTCGAATGAAAATATTAAATTAAACAAATTAACTAATTAATCCTATTTTAGGTGATTGTATTAAAGAAACTCCTAAATATAAAGCAGATAGAATATTAATGGGCTATGTTAAAACAACACACCACTATTTAAAAGTAGGGATAGATTCCTTAAATTCAGGAGGAGTTTTACATTATCATGAAACAGTACCTGAAAAACTATGGAAACTCGTCCAATAAATAGAATAAAAGAATTAGCTAACGATAGGGAAGTAGAACTTCTAGATTTAGTAAAAATAAAAAAATATTCTCCAGGAGTAATACATGTTGTTGTAGATGCTAAAATATATTAGCTATTTTCTCTAAAAGCTCTTTATTTAACCATTCTTCAGTGAAATATTTCTCATAAATACAGAGTCTTTCAACTAATTTAAAACCTGCATCATTAGTTAATCTTTCTAAATGGTCTAATGTTGGCCATGGGGAAGTAGGGTTTACATAATCATGTGAAACTGGTGAAACACCACCCCAATCATCTGCACCACATAATAAGAATATTTGCGAAGTTTCATAATTTAAATTTGGTGGGACTTGAATAGAAACATCGGTATCTTTAAAAAGTAATTTAGCAGCAGACACAGTTCTAATCATATCAAGTAATGTAGGTTCTTCCATATTTTCCATAGCTATTCCTGGTGAAACAGTAAAATTCTGGATAATGATTTCTTGTATATGTCCATATGTATCATATAATTCTCTAATAGCTAATAAAGAATCAGCAATTTCTTCTTTTGTTTCTCCAATACCAATCAATATTCCTGTTGTATATGGGATTTTTAATTTTCCTGCATTAGCTATAGTTTCAAGTCTTCTTTTTGGATCTTTACCAGGACTTTTTTCATGAGCTATTGTGGTCATTAAACGTTCTGAAGAATTTTCAAGCATCATTCCCATTGATGCATTAACTTCTTTAAGCTTTTTAAGATTTTCATAACTGAAATTTCCTCCATTGGTATGTGGTAAAAGGTTAGTTTCAGTTAAAGTCATTTTACAGATATCTACAACATAATCTGTCATATTAGAATATCCAAACTCATTTAATCTTTTTAAAACAGCTTCTTCTTCATCAGCATCTTCACCAAAAGTAAATAATGCTTCTTTACACCCATATTTTTCAGCTTCTTTTAAACCTGTTAAAACTTCTTCTTTAGTTTTTAAAAGAGTTGCTTCTTTATCATCAGGTGATTTTTTAAAATTACAGTATCCACAATCATTTTTACAGATTTCTGTAAGTGGTATGAATACGTTTTTAGAAAAAGTAATTAAGTTATTCTCTCTATATTTACAAGTCTCATCCATTAATTTAATAATGTCTGAATCTTGACAATTAAGTAAAGAGAGAATATCTTCTTTAGAAAGTATCAAATTTAACATCCTCTTTTCCAGTTACAGTTACTTCAACATAAAGTGGTGGGATTTCATTCTTATCTTCCCATATAGCTATAACTGCATCACATTTAGGAAGTTCAATAACTTTGTATGCTACAACAAGTCCCATACTTTCTAATTCTTTTTTCATTCTAGCTAATCCAGAATTATCCACGGGATTTAAAGCATCGTTTGTTTTGTTAATATGTTTATCTCCACGAGTTAATATTTTTCCAATTTGATCAATATTTGTGACTTCTGTTCCGCCTAATTCTGCAATAACTTCGTCAATTTTTGATTCGAATTGGTCTAATGGGATAATATTTCTTGATCTTCCTCTAACTATTAATATTTGATTATTGTCAATAGCTGGTCTTGAGCCTTTAAATGCATTAAAAAAGCCCATGACAGTACCAGCAACTTCGTAAAAAATGTGCATTAAATCATTTCCTTTAATTCTTCTCTTAAGTCACCTAAAGTTGTGACTTTTTCTGCAAATGCATTATGTCTATGAATACTTTCTTGATTTTCTTGACGAGCAGTAATAACTGTATCATCTGGTAAATCAGTATATTGTTTGACAATTTTAACCATCATGTTTCTTACACAATCTTCAACAAAAACAGGATTTTTATGAGCACTCATAACAACTGCATTTTCATCAGGTCTTTTTAGTAATTCATAAACATGTGAACTCATTGAATCTTGGATAATATCTATAATGTCTTCTCCTTTTATGGTATGTTTCTCAGGAACTTCAATTAATAATGTTCCAATACCTCTTTGGTTGTGAGAAGCAAAAGTAACAGTATCTAATACTTTTTGAGTAGTTTCTTCATCTAAAAATTCTAATAATTTAGCTTTATCAGATTCTTTTACAGACTCTTGAGCGCATGGACAAACGGTCATTCCAGTAACTCTCGCACCAATACTTTTACTAATAGTTACTTTACCGTCTTCACGAATTCCAACAGCTTTTGCAATGATTTTTGCCATTTCTTGTGTTGAATTTTTAGTAGCAGGTGATTCTCCTACAAACATATAATCACTAGTCATTCTAATTTCAACACGTTTAGCATATTCATGCTTAATCATCATCTTTTCTACAATTTCAGCACATATTGTTTCTACTTCAGCATTTTTGTCAGTTGCAACATTTTCTAGAACTTCACTGATAGCTTCAGGACTTCTAGACATATGTACTCCTTTTTGATCATTTGGTAAGTCTACAAATGCATCAAAAGTAGGTAATAAAATTATAGGTCTTTTATTATTTCTTTCAAGTTGTAACAACTTTTTAACTCCAGTAACGCCAACTCTACTTAATTCTATAGGAATATTTGGTGCGTTATCTTGAGTATCGGGTAAACATACTACCAATTATAAAACCTCTTAATTATTTTATGGAATATCTTAATGGAATATCTTATAATTGTTATTATATCTTATAATTGTTATTATTAATAAATTTAATTATTAATATAAAAAAATAGTAATATAATAGAATTAGTCTTCTATTATATTTTTGATTTCAAGGTCAGTTATTTCTTTTAAATTATCAACTAAATAGGATGTAGCGTTGTATTGCTCTTGTGCTCTTTTAGATAATAATTCTCCATTAATATCATGCTCTCCAATTACGATAATTTTTTTAGGATTGTTTGATTCAATTTTTCTTTGAATATCGTTATGGATATGTTCAATTTTTTTAGAAATACCTTTTAAAGCAGCATCTGGAATTTTAGGATTGATTTGTTTCATATCTTCTAAAACTAAAGGCATATCTGCGACAATAATTTTTTGGACATCAATTCCTATTTTCTTCAAGATTTTTTTAAAGTTATTTTTAGTAGTAATAAATAAAATTTCAGATGTTAAATCACTTAAATTAACTTCTTCAACTTCTTCTTCAATAACTTTAAAATTAGCTAATTGGGAGTTGATATTATCTCTAATAGCTATTAAATATTTTGTATATTCGGTAGCTTCTTCTTTAGAGAGATTATGATGAGGTAAACTCTTATATATGAACTCTTCTGATTTTATAAGATTTGTTAAAGCATTTTCATGTAATGTTGTATCAATTTTACCTGCTTCTGCTTCTTTTAATCTTATTATACCTGTTTGTTTTTTTGTAGATTTTAATATTAAATCCTGGGCTTGTTTATATCTTGTATTGTTCATAGCACCACGATTTATAAAATATTTGAAGATCCTATATCTTCTTTAATCACATCTAAAACAGTTTGGGTATAGGTTCTTTCTATAAGTGGGTCTTTTAATAACTCTTTAATAAATATGTTAAGTTCATCTGTATCTCTGAATTTTGCAATTATGAATGCATCGTATTCACCACTTACATCATAAATTCCAACTACATTTTTATTAAAGAAAGTTTTATCTTCCCAATCTTCAAGTTTTCCATTTTTAATTCTTACACCAATAATTGTTGTAAGAACATATCCGAGTTTTCTGTAATCAATAATTGGTGAAAATTTCTTAATCACTCCAGATTTGACCATTTTATCAATACGGTTATGAACAGTACCTACAGATACATCTAAACTACGTGAAATTTGTCTGTAGGATGTTCTAACATCTTCATTTATAATTTTTAATATTTTGATGTCAGTATCATCTAATTTTACAATTTCTTCTTTTTTTGCAGTCATGGTATCACATCTTTATAATAGTGTTTAATTTTAGAAATTTTTGTTTTTAAACATTTTATAATATTCTTATTAAAATATTTCATTTTTTATTATATAAATATTTGTTATCATTAAATTTTTTCTAAAAATTTTTAATTTTTTTAAATAGTTTACTCAAGTATGAAGTATATTTTTTACAATTTTTTAATTAGAATTTTCATTTATTTTTATAAAATAATTAATTTTAGTTCTATTTACTGAAAAATTTCAAAAATTAGTTTTATTCATTAGGCGAAAGTTTTGTTATAATGTCCTTTACTCTTGAACAAGGAGCATCAGTTTTTATTCCTAATGGTGAGAAATGTGTGGGTGTTGCAATGTATCCTTCATTTTTTAATTCTTTTAAAATCAAATCATATTTTGGAGCACTGATTTTGAGATTTCTACACATAACATGAACATCATAGAAAGTAGCAAGTGAATTCACTTCAGATAAACAACTATTTAATAATTTTAAAACATTTTTTTTCTGATTTAGTGTTTTATTTTCTGCTTCATTTATCATTGATTCGATAAATTCTTTATTTTGTATTTCACCAAGCCATAATGGGCCTGCTTGAGTTAATTTAGACCCACAAATAGGACAAGTATCTGGTGTTGAGGTTGCAAGTCCTTTATTTGTTTCTCTGTAACTGCATTCTTTACAATGACTAATATAACCAATATTTTCTAAGGATTCATCACTATCTTTAGAACCTTTTTTAATTTCCATATAAATTCTCATATAATGTTCACTACTATGGGATAACTTGATTTCACAATATTTTTTATATTTAGCTAATGTTAAAGCAACAAAACCTGCTAGTATTCTAATTCCATTTTCATGGTAATACTCGCTTTTGTAGGGTTTAGCATTATATTTGCGTATACATGGTGCTTTATAGGTACCACTTAATGCAGAAGTATCTGTTGCAGTAACACAAAGTAATGAATTTCTTTTAGAGCAATATGCAGCAGAATCAATAAAATAAGATGGAGTTCCAAATGGATCAATATCTATAACATCAAATTCTCCTCTAGTATTTCTTAAAATTACATTTGCTTCATGTTGTGTAACTTCAATATTCTCTAATTCATTAATCTCAATATTACGTTTAGCAAATTCATTTGCAGTTGATGAAATATCATTTATTGTGACTTTTTCTACACCTTCTATTTCTTTTTTATAACGCACTCCTCTTATTCCACTTCCTCCAAATAAATCACAAATGCATATATCTCTTTCAAGGTATTTTTGGAATGTTTGAATTGCTAATATGGATGTATCTCTGTTTAATTCCATACGAAGATTATAAAAAACAGGGGCATAGGATGAAACTTTATCATACTCTGGGAATTGTATTTTAGTATCTCCTTCTTTAATAGTTACTAAATTGTATTCATTATATTCAGATTTTTTTGTCTCATCCATTTTTATCACTCTATTCTAATATTTTAAATATTATTAGTTAAATATATTATTAATGATTTTAAAAATTTAGGTGATTTTTTATGGCAGATATTAAAGTTCCAATTGCAAAACCAATAATTGGAGATAAAGAAATAGAAAACGTAGTTGAAGTAATGAAATCAGGAATGATAGCACAAGGTCCTAAAGTAATCGAATTTGAAGAAAAATTTGCTAATTGGGTAGATGCTAAATATGGTATTGCTACTAATTCAGGAACCTCTGCATTACACGTTGCTCTTTTAGCAGCTGGTATTGGTGAAGGGGATGAAGTAATTACTACTCCATTTACTTTTATTGCAAGTGGGAATTCTATTGTTTACACTGGTGCTACTCCAGTATTTGCAGATATTGACTTAAAAACATACACTATTGACCCAGAAAGTGTTGAAAAATTAATCACCGACAAAACAAAAGCTATTTTGCCAGTACAACTTTATGGTCAATCTAGTGACATGAATGAATTAAGAGAAATTGCAGATAAACATAATTTATTAATTATTGAAGATGCAGCGCAAGCACATGGAGCAAAATATGGTGATGAATTTGTTGGATCTATGGCTGATATGGCTTGCTTTAGTTTTTATCCAACTAAAAACATGACTACTAGTGAAGGTGGAATTATTACCACTAACAATGAAGAATTAGCAGAAAAAGCTAAAATATTCAGAGCTCATGGAGCTAGTGTAAGATATCATCATGATGAAATTGGTTATAACTTTAGAATGACTGATATTTGTGCAGCTATTGGTCTTGCTCAAATGGAAACAATTGACGGCTATAATTCTAAAAGAATTGAAAATGCAGCTTATTTAAATGAAGGTTTAAAAGATATTGAAGGAGTCATTACTCCTTTCTGTAGAGAAAATTCCAAACATGTATATCATCAATACACAATTCGTGTTGAAAAAGGTAATAGGGATGATTGGGTTGCATTTTTAAATGAACAAGGTATTGGAACTGGAATTCATTATCCTATTCCTCTTTACAATCAACCAATTTATAAAAAATTAGGT
>JAKSUH010000065.1 GCA_024413395.1 archaeon | reverse complement strand
TTGTTGTCATATATACTTAAATATGGAATTAATAGAACAGATTAAATTAGAAAACATAAAATCTATTCCAAAAACGTTATTTGATGAGGTTAAAAACTCTAAAAAATATTGGTTAATATTTATAATTTTGACTATAATCTGTTCCTTAACTATTTTTAATGAGTCTAATTACTTACATCCGAAAATGGAAATTATAATATTCATAATAGCCATTATTCTTGGTATACTCTGTATTAGTTATTATTTTCTTAAAACGAAACAAAGTGGAGATAAAGAACTATATAAAGTTGCTTTTGTACTGATATTGTGTTTTGGTTTAATATGTGCATTTATGAGCCCAATATGTAGTATTTCAGACGAACATGAACATTTAGTTAGAGCTGAAATCACTTCTCGTGGAGACTTCTTCCCACAATGGCATGACCCTGAAGGTTTTGTCGTAATAAGCAGTATCCCTAATTTTTACATTGAAAATTGCAATAATATCATATTTGATACAGAGGGAGATACTGCCCCAATTGACTATAACCCTGCAATGATAGATTCATGCTTCCAACACAACCCATTATACGGATATTTACCCCAAGCACTAGGAATACTACTAGCAAAAATACTAGATCTAAATGTAATTTGGATGCTATGGCTAGGAAGAATAGCTAACCTACTCATATACGCATTATTAGCAGCATATGCAGTTAAAAAAACACCAATACTAAAAATACCAACAATAGTAATAGCATGCCTACCAATAACAATAGTCCAAGCAGGATCAACAAGTATTGACGGACTAATATTCGGACTAGGATTAGTAACAATAGCATACTTCTTCTACATGCTAAAAGCAGAAGAAAAAACACTTAGAAAAAAAGACATAATAATATACTCAATATTATGCCTATTAACAGGACTACTAAAACTACCACTACTAGCATTAATCATACTACTATCCTTCATCCCAAAACAAAATTTTAAAGAAAAAATCCCAATAATATACCTAATACTACCAATCATAGCACTAGGAGCAATAGGACTATTATGGAACAAATACTGGGCCACACCAAACCTAATTCACTCCTGGAGAGGAGAAGGAATGATACAAAATAATGTTAACCCAAATGAACAAATTCATTATATGATTTCACATCCTTTAGAAACATTTATTGCATTTGGAAATTATCCTAATGATGTAGCATATACATTAAATGAAAATTTTATGTTTTATCAACAACTACCACATAATTCAGGGTCAAAAATCTATCCTTCAATGTTTATTTCAACAATGATTACAATATTTGCATCAGCAGTATGCTTATTATATCCTGCCACTGAAAAAATTAGCAAAAAAACAAAAATCGGAACAGCCTTAGTATTTTTAATAACAATCTACGGAATAATGATTTCATTCTTACTAACTTGGGACGGTGCTGGAATTTTAGATATTCATGGACCTTACCCACTATTTTTAAGATATTTTATCCCTATAGTGTTACTCATTCCTTTAATTTTTGGAGTACCTCAAGTAGAAAAAAACCAAAAAATAGACAATGATATAATGGTTTTATCAATAACATTTATGGCACTAACAATAATAGCAATAAGTGCAATATCCTACTAAATTCTTCTCTTTATTTTATTTAAATTAAAATAAATTCTTAAATTCAATACTGTAGAAATTTATATTTTTATATTATAACAAACAAATTATATTTATTATATATTATATGGTGATTAAATGAAACATTGGATTGAAAGAATAGCTAGTGATTTAAGTGAAAGAGACGTAGATAAACACGTTATTGCAAGTGGAACATCAATTTCTGGTTCTATACATATTGGAAATTCATGTGATATATTTATTGCAAATGCTGTAGGCAAAGAACTTCGTAATTTAGGTTGTGAAGCTGAAACCATTTGGATAGCAGATGACCACGACCCTCTTAGAAAAGTACCTTATCCATTACCAGAAAGTTATGAAAAATATCTTGGAATGTCTTATTCCAATATTCCATGCCCTGATGGATGTTGTGCTAATTTCGTTGAACATTTTGAAAAACCATTATTAAATGTTTTAGACGATTATGGTATTGAAATAAACCAACAATCAGGCTTTGAAATGTATAAAAATGGTGTATATAACGATTCCATAAAAACTGCATTAGATAATGTAGAAGAAATTAAAGCTATTCTCAACCAGTACAGAAGAGAACCTTTAGGTGAAGACTGGTTACCATATAATCCAATTTGTGAAAAATGTGGAAGAGTTAACACTACATATGCATATGATTTCAATGGCACAAAAATCTCATACAGATGTGAATGTGGCCATGAATGTGAAATAGATTACACAACAGGAAATGGTAAACTTACATGGAGAGTAGAATGGGCAGCAAGATGGAATATATTTAAAACAACTTGTGAACCATTTGGAAAAGACCATGCAGCTAGTGGAGGATCTTATGATGTTGGAAAAGTTATTTCAGAAGAAATCTTCAATTGGCCTGCACCATATCCAGTTCCTTATGAATGGATTACTCTTGATGGAGAAGCTATGAGTAAATCCCACGGTGTTTTCTTTGCTCCAGAATCTTGGTTAGGAATTGGACCTGCTGAAAGTCTTAATTATTGTTTATTCAGAAGTAAACCGATGAAAGCTAAAGATTTTTCACCTAAAATGGGCTTTATAGATTTCATTGAACAATTTGATAAAGTAGAAAAAGTATTCTACGATGAAGAAGAAGCTCCTTCAGAAAAAGAAGGTAAAAAATTCAAAAAGATTTATGAAATTTCCCAAATTAAAAAAGGTAGTCCATTACCATTTAGACCACCTTTCAGATTCTTAATTAATGCTTACCAAATAGCTGGAAATGATTTAGAAAAACTCTTTGGAATTCTAAAGAAAAACTCACAATTAACTAAAAGCTTTGAAAACAAGGAATTCTCAGATTTAAATGAAACTGAGATTGCTCAATTCCAGGAACGTGTTGATAATGTTAAAACTTGGTTAGAAAATTATGCTCCAAAATTTGTTAAATTCCAAGTTCAAGAGAAAAGTGTTCCAAATTTACCTCTCAGTGAAGAACAAGATCAGTTCTTAGCAGATTTAGCAACTTTAATGGAAGAACAAACATTTGCTAGTGCTGAGGAATTACATGATGCAATGTATGAAATTCTTGAAGGTCAAGGTTTAAAACCTCAAAAAGGTTTCCAAGCTATCTATAAAATGATTCTTGGACAAAAACAAGGCCCTAGGGCTGCTTCATTCTTATTAACTTTAGATAACGATTTTGTTGTTAAAAGATTAAGAAAAGAAGCGTAATTAGGATTAATTTCCTAATTTTTCTATTTTTTATATTTTAAAACCATTAATTAATACAACATCTTCAAAAAAGAAGTGTTCACTTTCCGCAATTTCTCCAATAAAACCTAACTTATCTAACAAGTCTAAAGTTTTTTCATTATCGGAAAGTGAAGACTGAATCAGCTGTACTTTTCCACCATCGTTTAAGTGATTTGGCAGTTCATTTAAAAAGAGATCAATGACTTTTCTACCATCTACTCCACCATCGAATGCATAATTTAAATCATCATCAATAACATCCTCATCTTTAGTAGGTAGATATGGAGTGTTAAATAGAATTACATCAAACTTTCTATTTTTTACTGGTTCAAATAAATTCCCAGACAAAAGTTCAATATTTTCAATACCATTTAATTTAAAATTTTTTTCAGCAAGTAAAAGAGCATCTAAATTAATATCAGTAGCTGTAACTTTATCAGTTAATTTAGAAGCATACATAGCTACAATTCCAGAACCAGTTCCTATTTCTAATACAGTTTGGCCTTCTTCAATTAAAAGATTTTCTGCCAACATATAGGAATCTTCAGCAGGAATATAAACATTTTGATCTGTTTCTAACTTAAACATATTTATCATTTAAAAATTTAGATAAGTATGAAATATCTTCAGGAGAAATTTTAATAACTCTCTCAAGAAGTAAATTATTAATTTTAGTAGAAGTAATCTCATTCAATATATTTCTAAACTCTTTTTTATCCAATGATGAAATTACATGACGAGAATCAATTAAAGCATTACGAGCTTTCTTATTTCTATGTTGAAATAAAGCTTTAGTATATTTTGAGTAAATAGCAAAATCTTCATCAGATATTTCTTCATTTACATTATTTAATTTATCTCCTAAAGCTAACATTTGAGGAGTTAATTTAACAACAGAAGAATCAATTTTAGGTTTAGGAATGAAAGATTCTGATGAAACTGAAGTTAATAACTCAACATCACATTTAAAATAAAGCATTGCAGAAAGTCTAGAATAATCTTTTGTACCTACTTTACCATTCATACGTGAAGCAAACTCTTTTTGATACATTAAAATAGCTAAATCAAAATCATAATTTAAAAATTTAAAAGTAATTGGAGAAGAAATTTGATAAGGTAAATTAGAGACTATTTTATTAAAATAAGGAAAATCACAAATGACAGCATCCTCATTTATAACTTCAACATTATCGATTCCTTCATCTGCTAAACGTTTTTCTAAAATAGAAGATATATTACTATCCTGCTCAATAGCAATTATTTTTTTAGCTTTATCTGCTAGTTCAGTAGTTAAAGTTCCAATTCCAGGACCTATTTCTAAAACAACATCATTTTTAGTTAAATTTGCAAAATTAACTATTTGATCTCTTTTATTTCTATCAATAAGATAATTTTGACCTAAATTTTTATTTAATCTAATGTTATTTTTATTTAGAATGTCTTTTGTTTGCTTAGCTAATGATTCAGTAACTATCAAACTACCACATTATCTATTGTTTTGTTTAGGTCTTCTAGGAACAGCTGTAAAAATATGATACTTCTTTTTACCTCTTTTAGATTCAGTAGTATCCAATTCTTGTTTAATCCTATTAACAATCATTCCAGCAGGATCAGTTAATGCAGGAACTCTTTCACTAATATCAGCAAAACTATCAAAAGGTTTTTCTTTTCTAGCATCAAGAATTGCATTCATGTGTTTTTTACCTATTCCAGGAATTAATTCTAATTTATGAAGCTTAATACTTACTCCACCAGCTTCATTAAAAAATTTGACGAATTTTTCTTCTTGAGATTCGACAACATCACGAATAGCATAATCTAATTCAATACGACTAGTAGCAGTTAAATATTCAAAGTTTAATTTAGCAATCCTACTAATCTTATCTTTTTTACCTTTACCTACGAAAACAGCATCCTGAATTTCTAAATCAACCCCTTCTTTAGGAGTTAATTCGAATAGGGTAAAGTAATCTCTACCGATTGCTTGAGCTATAGCGTTTCCTTTATATTTTGACCTATTAGTTTGTACATATCCTAAAGAGAGATAATCTAATATAATAGCATATTCCTCAAGAGGAGCTGGAGGTCCTTGTCTTTTATTTCTATTGTTCATTCTATCAACTCAACTGTTTTCTTTAATTTTATAAACTATATATTTGTGATAAGTAATAAAATTTTCTAAATACTATTTACAAAATTGTAATAAAAATTATAAAAAAGAGAAAAAGTGAATAGTAAAACTATTCAACATCGTATTTTTCTAAAATACTGAGAATTTTTTCCATGTCTTCTTTTTTAATAGGAACATTCTCTTTAGCAAAAATTAATCTTAAATCGGATAAATCTTTAGGAACTAAATCGACAATACGAACAGCAATTTTAGTTTTAATATCCATAGCTTGGAGTTCCTCTATAATACTTTCACTGTCTTCAACAGAGAAATGTTCGAACTTAGCAATATGATCAGTTGTAATATTTTGTTCATAATTAAGATCGTGATCTTCCCTAAATTCTTCAAGGATTTCTCTTACCTTAATAGCAGGTATTGGTTCATTGTCAATTACTTTTTTCCCAATCATTTAATCACTCTTTAATTTATTCTTGTAATTTTAAGTGGTCTGGTCTTACGATTAATTCTTTAGCTTTATTACCATCTTTTAATGCAACTAAATAAGCTTTACCTTTTTGACCGACGATTTGACCAGTTTTACCGTGGAATCTAGGATGTGGTTGACCTTTTTGAATACTTGGGTCAATAATAATGTGAACTAAATCTCCATTTTCATATTTTTGCATTCTTTTAGTAATAGGATTAGTTCTTCCTTCTCTTTGTACTTTAGTCAATTTTTTTCTTGATTTACTTTTAAATCCTCTTGATCTTTGCATATATAACAACCTCTTATCAAATAATTGAATACTGGGTTATTTATTAGTAAATCTATGTTATCAGCTACCTAGTATAAAATGCCCATATCCATACTAGTAACATAGAATGTAATAATTAAAAAAAATGAATTATAAAAATAATCCAATATTTGATAGTATTAAATAATATATTAATAGATACTTATAAAGTTTTTGATAATTCATAAAGATGAAAAATTTGTTCTGATATTCGAAGAGTTAAACATTAGTTTACCACTTTCAAATTCTTTAAAAACAAGTGTAGGTTGTAAAGAAAGTTAAAAAATAAAAATTAAAATAAAAAAAAGTAAAGAAAAACAGCTTATAATTATAAGCTATTTTCAAATCTTCTTCTGTCGATTAATTCTTGGCGTTTACCAGGGTTCCAACCACCAGATGAAGATTTTGCACGTCCTACTTGTTGAACGTATCCAGTAATTCTGTCATACCATTCAACATCCTCTTGTTCACCACAAGTTGGACATTTGGTGTTTAAACCTTTCATTAAGGTTTTACATTTAAGACAGAAACTTAAAGCTGAACTGTAAGCCCAGAAACCAATATCGGATTTTCTAGCGATTTTATTAGTTAAGCTCATTAAAGCATCTGAATCAGAGTAGGATTCACCCATGAATGCATGGAAAATATGTCCACCAGGAGTTAATGGGTGGTATTGTTCTTCAATTTTAATTTTTTCAATTAATGATAAATCAGTGTTAACTGGAACATGTGAAGAGTTAGTGTAGTAATTAGCACTACTGTCTCCTTGTACAATAGCTTTATCTCCAAATTGTTCTTTATCAAGAGTTGCAAATCTGTAAGCAGTAGATTCTGCTGGAGTTTGGATAACAGACCATCTGAGTCCAGTTTCATTTTTCAATTCATCTGCTCTAGCATTTACATATTCTAAACATTTTACACCGAATTTATTTGCATCAGGATCTTCGATACCTTTACCGAATAATGCAAGTAACATTTCGTTAAGACCAACAAAACCAAAAGATAAAGTAGAGTTTCTAATTCTGTAGTAAGAATCATCTCCAACTTTTTGGTCTAAGAATGGTAATATATGGAAGACATTAAGACATTTTAAACCTTGTTCTCTTCTTAACATTAAGGTTTCAACAGCTAAATCCATGTATTGGTCTAAGTATTCGAATACTTGAGATTCATCTCTAGATTGGTATCCGATTCTTGGGAAGTTTAAGGTTACATAAGCTAAGTTACCAGTTCTTAAACAATCTTCATCCCAGTCACCAGTCCAATTATCTTGTAAACAAGTCCTACATCCCATATAGTTAGCATTTTGGTTTCTGTATTCAGGTAACATGTTTACAAAGTAAGAAGAACCAAATTTAGCAGATAATTCGTGTACTAAATGTAAATCTTCTTCATAATCACCTTTTAAGAATTCTTCACGGAGAGTGTAAATAGTATTTGGGAAAAGGTGAGGTTTACCTTCTTGGTCACCTTCTAATAAGGTTTCAGTAAATGCCCTTTGGATTAATCTAGTTTCTTCTTCGAAATCAGCATAAGTACCAACTTCTGCTCCTTTAGGACCATAAGCAGTTACATCTTGTAAGAATTTAGGAACACCGAATTCTAAAGCCATACTTGTGAAAGGTACTTGAGAACCTCTAGCTGCATATGCCATGTTCAAGTTGTAAACTAACATTTGAACAG
>JAKSUH010000064.1 GCA_024413395.1 archaeon | reverse complement strand
TAAATCTTTGAGTTCGCTTACTTCTTCTTTTTTCCATTCAGCAACATGAGCCATTAGATCATCCTCACAACTGGTCCCATTGTTGTTTTAATAAACATGGATTTTATTTGATTTCTTCCTTTATCTAATTGGCGGTCTAAGACTGTAAGAACAGTTTCAATGTTTTCAGCTAAATCTTCATCTGACATGTCTTGTGTTCCAATGATAACTTGAATAGAAGGTTGTTGTTTAATACCTACTTTAATGGTATTTTCAAACCTTGCTAAGAGCGGAGCTAATTTGATACTTGCTGGCACTGGTTTTGGCATTTTGTTACGAGGACCTAATACAGGACCTAAGAATCTACCAACGAGTGGCATCATATCTGCTTGAGCTATAAAGAAATCAACAGAGTTTGCAACTTTTTTAGCTTGTTTTCTGTCTTTTCCTAACTCTTCTAAATCCGCTTTGTTAATCACAAGAGCAACACCAGATTCTTTAGCTTGAACGATAAGTTCTCCATCAGCGATGACTCCAAGTTTAACTTGTTTGCCACGGCCTTTAGGGAGAACAACTTCCTCACTAAACCTATTTTCTGGTTTTTTGACATCTAAGTCACGTACATTAATAATAATGTCTACGGACTCAGTGAAGTTTCTCGGCTTTGATTGTTCTTTTGCCTCCTTCACCGCATCTAATATTTCTTGTGTCATATATATCCCCCATGAACTTTAAGTTCAAGGTTAATTTGGTTTCATGAGATCGACAAAAAGATAAATTTTCCCGATTGCATGAATAAAACAGTGTATCCGTTATAAATTGATTATAACATCACATACACCGTTTTATGAATTTAAATTTGATTCGAATAATTTACTTATTCTACTAAAACGTCATCATAGACGCCTGCATCAACATCTTTTTGTGCTTGTCTAGGGTCTTTTCCATCAACAGAAAGTCCCATACTTACACAGGTACCCATTACTTCTTTTACTCCAGCTTTATAATCATTTGCGAGTAATGAATCAAATTTCATTCTTGCAATTTTTAAAGCTGTTTCAATTGGTAAATCAGCAATAATATCTAAACCTGGCTCGTGTGAAGCACCTTCGATGCCGAGTTCTTCCATAATAAGAGCTGTAGTTGTAGGAGTACCAATTTCGATTTCAAATTCTTTGGTATCTCTGTCAATACTTACTTTAACAGGAACTTTCATACCTTTGAAATCAGCACTTTTGTTGTTGATTTCTTCAACTACTTGCATCATATTTACTCCGAAAGGACCTAAAGCTGGACCTAAAGGTGGTCCAGGAGTAGCACTTCCACCTTCGATAAGAACTTCTACGGTATCTTTTGCCATTAGTCAGCCTCCTTTTGAATAATTCTAATTTGATCAGCTTCAACAGTAACTGGAATAGGTACTGCTGCTTCTATTAACTCGAGAACTACTTCTTCACGTGACTCATCTATACGAACCACTTTAGCTCTTTCACCCTTGAATGGACCTGAAACGAGTTCAACAATACTTCCTTTTTGAATAGATGAAATAATTGTTTCTGGATTCAAGAATTTTTTTGCTTCTTCGAAAGTAATGCCAACGGATCCTTCAACAACTCCCCTTAAATGAGGAACTTTTAATTCAGGATTTCTTAAATCAATTTTAGTTGAAGATTCCACTAATATGTACCCTTTAAGAGATTCTGGGACAAAAATTGAAGAAATACCAATACCTGAGTTACTTGAAGCATTACTAACTTTACGAGCAAGTAACCTAGCTACATTTCTTTCTTGACCTGCAGATGTTTTGAGAGCATATATGGTGTTTGTTGTTTCTTCCATGAAAAATTCACCTTATTTTAAATATTTCTACTTGTTAATAAAATCATAGATTAAATTAAAGTCATTATAAAACCCAATAAAACAGAATAAAAATAATCCTGAAAAAAATCAGATTTATATAATATCTATATATATCTTAAAACTAGTATTTAAAGTTTTCAAAAAACCATACTTCCTAAAAGAAATATGAGAATTAATTAAAAATTTATTAAATTTGAGGTTTTATAAACCAATTAATTGACCAAGTAATACAATTAAAAAACCAATACATCCGATGACAACAAGTCCTAATAAAGTAACTTTCGCCATTAACATATATTCTTCACAATCTGGTTTTTTTGATACTTTCAACACTCTTTTGGAGTCTTTAATCAATTTATCAATTTCTTCTTTAAAATCCATCTTAATACCAAAAATAAAATTTTAATTATAAAATATAGTAACGTGAATAATTTTATTATTTCTTTATTAATATATTTTTCGTAAAGAAATAAAAAATAAAATTATTGAAAGGAATTAGAAAATTCCATCAATAAAATCATCTAATTTATCGTCGTCTGTTTCATCGAAAACAGGTTCATCTTCAAATCTGTCTTCGTAATAATCATCAGAAGTAGTGTTTGACTTAATTCCAGAAACGACAATAGTAGTTCTGACAACATTTTGTAAACTTTCGTCGATTTGTGCACCCCAAATAATATTTGCTTCAGGATCTAACTTGTCAGCAACAACTTGTACAATTTTTTCAGATTCATGTAAAGTTAAATCGGAACTACCTGAAATGTTAATTAAAGCACCTTTAGCATTAGAGATATCAATGTCTAATAAAGGACTGCTTAATGCTTCGTGTACAGATTCTAATGCTCTGTCGCCAGAGTCAGATTCACCCATACCGATCATTGCCATTCCAGAACCTTCCATAATACTCCTAATATCTGCGAAGTCTAAACTTACTAAACCTTGTTTTGTAATTAATTCAGTAATACCTTTAACAGCTCTTCCTAAGATTTCATCTGAAACCATGAAAGCTTTGTTAAGAGGGAGATTTGGAGCAACTTCTAAAAGTTTGTCGTTAGGAATAATAATTACAGTATCTGCAGCTTCTTGAAGTTTAGCTAAACCTTCTTCTGCATTTTCTCTTCTTCTAATGCCTTCAGCAGAGAAAGGCATAGTAGCTACTGCAACTGTTAAAGCTCCAGTCTTTTTAGATAAACTTGAAATAATTGGTGCTGAACCAGTACCAGTTCCTCCACCAAGACCACAAGTAACAAATACCATATCTGCTCCTTCTAATTCGGATCTAATTTCATCCTCACTTTCTTCAGCACATTCTTGACCAACAGAAGGTTCTCCTCCTGCACCAAGACCACCACAGGTTTTTCTTCCTAAAAGGATTTTTTTACCTGATTGGCTGTAAAATAAATCTTGAGCATCTGTATTGACAGTAATTGTTGTTGCGCCTTCGATACCCATTTCATTTAATCTTGAAATAGTATTATTTCCTGCACCACCAGTACCAATAACGAATATGTTAGCTTTGCTTTTTTTTATAAGCTCCATAAGTTCGTCATCAATATCTGAAGTTAATTTATCAGGTGCTTGAGTTTCCATTCTTTTTTCTGATTCTTTAATTGCGTCATCTATAAATTTCACAATATTAACCCCATATAATGCTTTAAATGATTAAATATTAATATATACTAATATTTAATACTAACCTTTTTAAATAAAAATAACCTAATTACACAATTAAGTTTGTGAAATTCTTTATTCGTTATTTAAAAGGTTTATACTTATGTAACTTTACAACAAAAAGTAAATCTTTATCTAAAACTCATATAATCTAAATTAAATATTAGATAATAATTTCTATAATTATTGCAAACAGTACACCTGCAACGATTAAACTAAATTTAATTTCTTTAATAATAAATAAGAATAAAGAATTAAAAAAAAATTAAAAGTTTACTAAATATACTTGTATAAAAAGATTAATTTTTCATACTATAAAAAGGTTTATATCAAAATAATAAAAAAGAAAATAAAAGAAGCTATGGTCTTGGCATAGCTAAAATTTCATGGAATTGAATATCAAAGACCTCAGTCATATTAGCAGCAGTTAAGATTGCTGCTGAATCTATTCCTTGAGCTCTACCACCAATGGTTAAAATTTCTTCACCAACAGGAATTAAACCAGCATCTGCAGCCATAATAGCTATCTCGCAACATACTTTAATCCCATGAGAGAACATACGGAGGGTTTGAGCAATGAGATCAGTAGGATTAATTCCACCAAATTTGTTTGTAACACCACGTCCTGTTCCACTTAAAGCATGAGAAGCAATTAAAGTTTTGATACCTTTTTCTTCTAAAGTTTCAATCATTTCTGGAGTAATTTCTAATTCATTTGGAGTTTTAAATCCTGCATGATGAGTTACATTAATAATAGTTACATCACTAACTGCATCAGCTAATTTTAAAGCACTTTCACCAGAAACAGAAGCAATAACAACATATTTAATATCTTTTTCTTCTAATCTTTCTTTTACTAATTGAATTAACTCATCAGTATTTTCTTTTCCTTCTTTTTCAAAATAAGTAATTGATTTTTTCATTATAAAACCTCTCCTTAATTAATTATATATACAAAGTTTAATTTATAATTATACGATGAGTGAAAAAATTATTGAAGTCCCAGGTGGCGAATATTTACTAATCCCTATTGAAACAGGATATATAAAACCTAATGAAAATTTAGATGTTATAATAAATTCTGCAAAAGAATATATGAAAGATGGAGATTACTTAGTTATAGCAGAAACACCAGTATCTGTTTCACAAGGCAGATTAGTAGATGAAGCAGAATATAATCCTTCATTAAAAGCTAAATTTTTAGCAGATATTTGGAGTAAATATCTTTGGGGTTATATTTTTGGTCCATTACTTGGAATTAAAAAAAGAACTATTAAGAATCTTAGAAAATTACCCAAAGAAACTCGAGCACATAAAGAAGTTGTACTTCAATTATATGGTTGGAAACATGCTTTAAAACCTGCATCAGAAGCAGGAATAGATTTAAGTAATTTACCAAGAACTAGTGTTTCTCTTTTACCTGAAAATCCTGAAAAAGTAGCTAAAGAACTTAAAGCAGCAATTGGAAAAGAGGTTAAAGTATTAATTATTGATACCGATGCGACATATAGAAAAAATGGAAAATATTTCACAGGGCTTCCAGTAGCTATTGAAGGAATTGATTCAGATAATGGATTTTTTGGTTATGTTAAAGGACAATTAGGAGAAAATATGGGATCCACACCTTTAGGTTGCTCTGAAAAAATTAGTGTTGAAGAAGGATTAAAAATAGCTAATATTACAGAAGACTACCAAAAATCTCTTTCAACAGCAATGTCTACAATTCACAGCGTAAAAGAAGTTTTAGGAACAGATGAAGGTAGTGTTACAGTAGAAGCATTAGATTCAATCACACATACACCTGCTGTAATAATTAGAAAAAAATAAACTAATTTTGATTTAATTTAATTTAAATGGAAAATTAAAACATAAACTATATATTAAAAAAAATATAAAGTATTATATTATAATGTCTTATGATTTTAGTTTTTGAGGCAAAAATTTAAGGGGAAATCAAATGTTAAATGATTCATTGGTAAAATCTTTATTGACAACTATTGTAGAAGACGAAGCTAATTTAGCTGTAATCGAATCTTTAAACGACGGAATCGAAACTGACGAAGAAATTGCTGAAAAAACTGGAATAAAATTAAATATAGTTAGAAAAATTCTCTACAAATTATATGATAAAGGATTAGCAAGTTACAAAAGAAGTAAAGATTCTGAAACACAATGGTTCACATATTCTTGGAAATTCGAATCTAACGAAATCAAAAGACTCGTTAAAGAAGAGAATGAAAAAGCTATCAAATATTATAGTGATATTTTAGAAGAAGAAAATAACGTGTTCTTTATTTGTCCTGAAGGTCACGTAAGATTTGATTATAATTTAGCTACACAATATGATTTCATGTGCCCTGAATGTGGAGAAGAACTAGTTTTCCATGATAATACATCCATAATTAAAGAATGTAAAGAAATTATTGAAAATTGTAAAGAAACATTCGAAAAATTCAGTGAAAAAAATGGATGAATTAAACATTCTTAAAAAAGAAAACTGTCCTGAATTTGTCATAAAACATTCCATAGCAGTTTATAAAAAAGCTATGGAAATAAGTACTAATTTTAATGAAGTTAATCTAGATTTAGTTAGACAAGGTGCTCTTTTACACGATGTCGGTCGTTCTGTAACACACGGAATAGAACATGCTGTCGAAGGTGCTAAAATAGCTAAAAGATATGGCTACCCTATTGAGGTTCAAAATATTATTGAAAGACATATTGGAGCAGGAATCAGTTTAGAAGAATCTAAAGAACTCCCTATTCCCACAAAATCATATATTCCACAAACTTTAGAAGAAAAAATTGTTGTTCATAGTGATAATTTACTTCATGGAGATAAACCAGTAGATATTGATTTTGTAGCTAAAAAATGGGAAAAAAGAATGGAAAATCCTAAAGAAAATATTGAAAGACTTAAAAAACTTAACAAAGAATTAATTGAAGATTTTGAGGAATAATATGAAAGTTATATGTTCAAGTGAACAATCATTATACCGTCCTGAAGCAGTTAGATGGAGACAACGTATGGAACGTATGAAACCTCTTGGAGACACCGTGGTCTTACTTCCATGTAGTATGAAAAAACCATATTCAAATTCTAAATCACATCAAAAATTTAGAAAAGTAACTAGATCTTTTCAAGAACTTATTATAACTTCCCCCTTTGGAATTTGTCCAAGAGAACTTGAAAATACCTTTCCAATACAATCTTATGATGTAGCAGTAACTGGAGATTGGTCTCAAGATGAAATTGATGCTTCTGGAAAACTTTTAGAACAATACGTTAAAGGTAAAAAAGTTGTTGCAAATGTTTCTGGAGGTTATAAAGAAGTTTGTAAACAATATCTTGATGATTGTACTTATACTGCTGTAGAAGGCAAACCAACCTCTCCAGATTCTATTTATAATCTTAGAATGGAATTAAAAAATCATGAAAGAATTAAAAGAAGAGAAAAAACTTTACATGGCCTAAGATCAATAGCTATTTATCAATTTGGAGAAAGTGCATCTGATTTTATCAGTGATGACACTAAAACAAAAGGAATGTTCCATAAAAAAGTAATATCTGATGGAAAACAAATAGCTACCTTAAATGGAAATACTGGATTATATAGATTAAACCTTCCAGGTGGCGAACTTTTAAGAGATATGAACATTAATGTAGTTGAAATTGACTTCAACCTAGAAACAAACAGTGTATTTACACCAAGAATTATTAAAGCTGATGAGAATATTATTCCAAATGATGAAGTTGTTGTAGTTCGTGATGGCGATGTTGTAGGAGTAGGAAAAGCTATTTTAACTGGTGAAGAAATGGAAAAATGTTCTCGTGGTATTGGAGTTAAAATCAAATATAGAGTGAAATAAATTATTTAAATCAACTATAATATTCTCAATTTAAATGAATTTTTAAAATATCAATGGATTTTAAATTAAAATTAAAATAAAGAATTTTAAATAAATCAAAACAAATAATTACTTATATATATTAAGAAGTTTAAAGTAACAATATAAATTTAATGAGGAACATTATGTCAGACGAATTAAGAAATGAAGTAATAAAAGCAATTGCTGTTGTAAAAGACCCGCATATGGGAGTAAGTATTGTAGACATGGGAATTGCACAAGCAGTTGATGTTGAAGACGGCGTTGCAAAAATCACTATTAAACCAACCAACCCTGGTTGTATGAGTGTTACACGTATTGCTGCTGATGCAAAAGCACAAGCAGAAAAAGTTGAAGGAATCGAAAAAGTCATAATCACCGTCGAAGGACATGCAATGGCAGATTCCATTAACGAAATGATTAACAAATAAGTAATATACAATACATTTATATATTACTTTATCTAAACTATAACTATTGAATTATTAATTTCAACTATAGAAATTTTAATTCTATTTTCATAGGCTAGTGGCACAGCCTGGTCAGCGCGCACGGCTGATAACCGTGAGGTCCTG
>JAKSUH010000063.1 GCA_024413395.1 archaeon | reverse complement strand
ATTTCTTCTGTTGTCATACCTTTTGCTAAGTTGAAAGCAACATCTTCAATAAGGTTTACATAAATTCCACCCATACCGAATGCAATCATAGGACCGAATTGTTTATCTTTAATCATACCTACAATTACTTCTTCACCAGATGGCATCATTTTTTGAACTTCTACACCATCAGGGATAATATCTGGATGTGCTTTTTTAGCATTAGCAATGATTTCATCATATACTGCTTCAGCTTCTTCTTTGGTTTCAATACCAACTTTTACACCACCAATGTCTGATTTGTGTAAAATTTTATCTGAAGCGATTTTAAGTACAACAGGGAATTCCATATCTTCAGCACATTTACCTGCTTCTTCAGCAGATTTAGCTAAAATAATTGGTGCTGCAGAAATTCCATATGCATCAACTACTGCATAAGCTTCTGAACCGAGTAATGTATCTCTTCCATCTGCTTTTACTTTATCAAATATTTTAGTAACTTTGTCTTTATCAACATCAGTAATATCGTCTATACATTTATCATAAGTTCTGTTAGTTACTTTAGAATAAGTAGTCATTCCTTTAAGAACTTTTACTGCATTTTCTGGGAAAACATATGTTGGAATATTGTGTGCTCTTAATTCGTTATTAGCATTTACAAAACTAGGTCCCCCCATGTTAACTACGATAATTGGTTTGTCAAATCTTTCTCCTGCTTTTAAGATTGCTTGTGCAATTCCATCAGGATCTGCAGATGCAGTAGGACAAATCATAACAATTAAACTATCTACTTGATCATCATCTAAAACAATATCTAAAGTTTTTTCGTATCTTTCTACAGGAGCATCTCCTAAAACATCAATTGGGTTTTTAGCACTTCCTTCATTAGGAATAGCTTCTTTTAATTTTGCAGTAGTTGCTTCATCAAATTGAACAAGTTGTAAATCTGCTTTTTCCATTGCGTCTACAGTTACTACTCCTCCACCACCAGCATTGGTAATAATAGCAACTTTATCTCCTTTTGGAAGAGGTGCTTTAGAGAATGCTAAACCTAAATCAAATAAGTCTACCATTGTTTCTGCACGTAAAATACCTGCTTGTCTAAATGCAGTATTAAATGCTGCATCTGAACCAGCTAATGCACCAGTATGTGATGATGCAGCTGCTGCTCCAGCACTACTTGATCCAGATTTAAGAATAATAATAGGTTTTTTAGCTGCAGTTTCTCTCATAGAGTTAATGAAGTCTTCGTCATCTGAAATAGATTCTAAATAACATATGATAACTGCAGTTTCATCATCTTCAGCTAAATATTTCATTAATTCAATATCACTTACACCAGCTTTGTTTCCTAAACTGATAACTTTGGAGAATCCAATTCCACTATTAACACTCCAATCAATAATCGCTACCATCATAGCTCCACTTTGTGAGATAAATGCAATGTTTCCTTTCGGTGGCATCATTTGTGAGAATGAAGAGTTTAATGGAGTGTGTGAATCAGTTGTTCCTAAACTGTTAGGTCCAATAAGGTTAATTCCATATTTTTCAGCTAAAGCTGTCATTTCAGCTTCTAACTTTACACCTTCTCCTCCAATTTCTTTAAATCCAGCAGTAATAACTACCATATTTTTAACTCCTGCTTCTACACAATCTTTAATTGATTCATTTACGAATTTAACAGGAATAGATATAATTACTAAATCTACTACTTCTGGAACATCTTTAATGTTTTTGTAAGCTTTTAAGCCTTGAATTTCATCAGATTTTGGGTTAATAGGATAAATTTTACCTTTATAACCGTCAGAAATCATATTATCGACGATTATGTACCCTACTTTTCCTTCGCTATTGGATGCACCAATAACAGCTACTGAATCAGGTTTAAATATTTTATCTAAGTTTTTCATGATTTTAGTCCCCTAATTTAATTGTAATAAGATATCTATAATGATTAAAATATTTTGTATCATTATAATCACTTATTAAAAAATTTCCAATAATAATAAGATATTATTAATTAATATATAAGTTTTTCATTTAATATAAATGTAATGATTTCATGCTACATTAATTTTTTCCTCTTCTTTTTTTCACTAAAACAACAATATAAATATTATAAAAGATAAATATTAAATTAAATCTCTAAAGGTGTTATATGATGAGTTTAATCATTGCTTATATTGGTAAAAAAGGCTGTGTAATGGCTGCAGATAAAAGAAGAGTAGCATATTTCGGAGATAAAGATAATATTGAATTATTGGAATCTCAATTATATGATGGTTCAATAACTACAGATGAAGAGTTACATGAAAAAGCCGCTCAATGCAATGTAAGTATTAAAATATCAGATGATGCAACTAAAATCAGCACTGTTGGAGATAGCGTTATGGGTGAAGTAAAAAATACTAGTTCCTTTGAAACTAAAAGAAGAAGGATTTATGGAACTACTAATGGTTATCAAATAATAGAGTTGTTAGGTTCTAAAATTACTAAAAGAGATGTAGGGGATAAAGCAATTATATTATTTGGGAATAAATTCTCTAAAACTGAAGCAGAAAGACTTATTTCTCAAAGATGGAAATCGACTCAAAGTTTAAAATATATGGGTGATATTTTTGTTGAGATTTTAGAGGAAGTATCTCTTAAAACTCCAACATTAGGTAATGAATTTGATGTATTGATTAAACAACCTCCTTTTGATGTTAAAAAAGCACAACAACACATTGATGTAACTATTGACCGTGATATTAAAGTTTTAAACAAATTCAGGGTTAAATTACAAGAAGATTTATTAGAGAAAAGTCGAGTAATTGAACTAGCTAATAAAATTATCAATGAAGGGGAAATTGGAAAGATTATTTCAGTTGATGATAATCTATTACAAGTAGAGCTTAATAAAAATACACAAGCTTTTGATTATAATTGGAAAAAATTAGCATCTCCTGGTGATAAAGTAGTTATGTTCACTGAAAGTAAGGATGTTAAAATAGGAGATAAAGTTGTTATAGCTAATGAAGTTTTATGTTTAGATAGAAATAAAACTCCATTAAGTTGTGACATCATTTTGTGTAATTTATAGGCGTGTAATATGAAGATAACATTTTTAGGTACTGCTGGAGGAAGATTTTCAACAATAAGTCAAAAAAGAATGAGTGGTGGATTTAGGATTGATAATTTAGAAGGAAAGAATTATCATGTAGACCCAGGTCCAGGAGCTTTAGTAAGAACATATCAATTTGGACTTGATCCAAGAAACATTGATGGAGTTTTTATTTCTCATGCACATACTGATCATTATAATGATGCAGAAATATTAATAGAAGCAATGACACGTGGAATGACTCATGAAAATGGAGTTATCATGGGTAGTCCATCTGTTTTTAAAGGTTATCAACAATGGGGTCCTTGTATTTCTAAGTACCATAGAAGTAAATCTAGAAATATAATTTTAAAACCAGGAGATAAAGCTAAAATTAATAAAAATGTTTCTATTAAAGGATGTAAAACAATTCATGGTGATCCTGCAGGGATAGGTTTCCAAATAGAAACTAATCATTTAAAATTATCTTATACTTCTGATACTAAGTATTTTGATGATTTAAAAGATTATCATGAAGGTGCAGATATTTTAATAGCTAGTGTGCTTCGTCCCGGATATAAGGCTATTAAAGGACACATGAGTTCACGAACTTTTACTGATTTATTAAAAGAAGTTCAACCGAAATTAGCAATTATAACTCATTTTGGTTTAAAGATGCTTTCTGATAACCCAGTCAAAGAAGCTAAAAGGATTTCTAAAGAATCTGGAGTTAAAACATTAGCTGCTTATGATGGTATGGTTGTTGATGTAAACTTAAAAAGAATTGATAAGTCAAAAATTACTTCTCTAAAAGATGAGAATAATAAGTTGTATAAAGTCGAAAGAAAGACTGTCGAGCAACTTTCAACTAAAAAAGATGCTGCTGATGACTTAAAAATGGGTAAATCATATAAAAAAGATTTTAACAAATAATTTTATTTGGATGTATGAATCCAGAACGTATCATATGCTCTGCTAAAATAATTGCAGTGCTTGATTCAGCAACTGAACATATTCTAGGACAGATACATGGATCATGACGTCCTTCAATTTCTATTTTTGTATTTTCTTTAGTTTCTAAATTTATAGTGTTTTGACATTTAGAAATAGAGGGGGTTGGTTTAACTGCTATTTTTGAAATTATTGGTTGACCATTACTTATTCCACCAACAATACCTCCAGAATTATTAGTTTTAGTTTTGATTATTTCATCTTCAATGTAATATTCGTCATTAATTTCTGAAGCAGTTTTATTTGCAACATCAAATCCTAAACCAATTTCAACACCTTTAACAGCATTTATTTCCATTAATGCTTTAGCTAAATCTCCATCAAGTTTAGAAAATACTGGTTCACCAAGACCTGCTGGAACATTTAATGCAATTGTTTCAACAATTCCTCCAACAGAATCTCCTTCTTCTTTTTTAGTTAAAATTAATTCTTCCATTTCTTTTGCTTTGTTTAAATCACCACAACGAACTGGATATTTTTCAATATTTTTTAAATTAATATCTTCTGCTTTAATATTTCCAATTTGTACGACATGTGAAATAATTTTAATGTTTTGTGTTTCTAATAGTTTTTTAGCAATTGCTCCACCAATTACATGTCCAATAGTGGCTCTTCCACTTTCACGACCACCACCATTGTAATCATAGTTACCATATTTACTAATCCATCCAAAATCACCATGCGAAGGACGTGGAGTATTTTTTAATGAGGAATAATCTTTTGAATGTTGATTTTTATTATATACAACTCCAGTTATTGGTGTACCATCAGTTTTACCTTCAAAAATACCTGATAAAATTTTAACTTCATCTTTTTCAGATCTTGAGGTGGTAACTGCACTAGTTCCAGGTCTTCTTTTATCTAATTCTTTTTGAATATCCTCTTTAGATAATTCTAAATTAGCAGGACATCCATCAATTATAGCTCCTAAAGCTTTACCGTGTGATGAACCGAATGTGGTTACTTTGAATATTTTTCCAGTTGTATTTGTCATGTTATTCCTCAATTATTATTTACATTTAATATTATAAAATGAACTTTAATAAAATTATCTATTATGTGAAAAAACTTTAATGTTTAAAAACAAACAGTATATTAGGTGATTTCTATTAATTTAAATCAAATTTATGAAAAACTTTTAAATGAATATTCTCAACAAGGGTGGTGGCCTATTACTGATTTTGAAGGAACAAACCCTACAAAAACAGGTTCAATCAATGGGTATCATGTTGGTGATTATTCTTTTCCAAGGAATGATAAGGAACAATTTGAAATCATCATAGGAGCTATTTTAACTCAAAATACTTCTTGGCCTTCAGTTGAAAAGGCTTTGATTAATATTAAAAAACATATTGAATTCACACCAGAAAATATTTTAACTTTAGATGAAAATACTTTAAAAGAAGCTATTCGTCCTGCTGGTTATTTTAATCAGAAATATAATTATTTAAGAAATATTTCTAAGTTTTATTTGTCATTAGATGGTAAAACACCTACAAGGGATGAATTATTAAACGTTAAAGGAATAGGTAATGAAACAGCTGATTCTATTTTACTTTTTGCTTATAAAGAAAAAGAATTTATTGTTGATGCGTATACTAAAAGAATTTTAATTCATTTAGATTTAATAGATGAAAAAGATAGTTACATAAAAATTAAAAAGTATATTGAAAATGAATTTAAAGGAACAGTATATAATTATCAAGAATTTCATGCTCTATTCGTTGAACATGCTAAACATTTTTATTCAAAGAAACCTTATGGTGTTAGAGATTTATTATTAAATAAACATTTATTATTTTAAAATACTTCTTTTTAATCATAATCTATTTATATAAAGAGTAATATAATTTACAAAGGTATATTTAATATACTAAAATTATTTTTTTTAATTATTATTTTACAATAATAAATTTCTATATGAGGTCGTTGTGATTATATGGATAATGATGATATAGACAAAGATTTAGAACAAAAACTACAAAATAAAAAAAGAATTCTCATAGTTGAAGATGAGGCAATTGTTGCTTTCAATTTAAAATTAGACTTAGAATCATTAGGTTATGAAGTTGTTGGTACCACCTCTTCAGGTGATGAAGCTATTAATATAGCTGTTGAACATAGGCCTGATTTAACTATTATGGACATAAATCTTAAGGGAAAAATAAGTGGTATAGAAGCTGCAAAAAGAATTTTAGCATTGGATTTAGCTGTTATTTATCTAACTGCAAATGCAGATAATACTACTTTTAATAAAGCTCTTGAACTATCTCCTGCATCTTCTTTTATTGAAAAACCATACTCTCTTTCAAATTTATCTACAAATATTGAATTAGCTATTAATAGGCAAGCTGTAGAATCTGAAAAAGTTAATGAAGCTAGAGGTATTTCTCAAGATGCAGTTAGTGAAGAAATTGAATATACTGATGATTCTAAAAGTTTAATAGAAACTGAAGAAGAAAATTATCAGAATTATATTGGTTATAATGAATTACAATCAAAAGCTAAAACTGAATATCTCTTATCTCGTGAAGTAAGAGAAAAATTCTTAACTAATAAATATGATGAAAATTATGTTTATAAAATTCTTGTTGTTGAAGATGAAGCTATCACCGCTTTAAACTTAAAAATGGATTTAGAATCATTAGGTTATGAAGTTATTGGCACTGTTGATAATGGTGCAGATGCTATTTCTATTGCATTAGAGAAATTTCCTGATTTTGTAATGATGAATATTAGACTTAAAGGAGATGTTTCAGGAATTGAAGCTTCAGAAGAAATAAATAAATAAATATGGAATTCCTATTATTTATTTAACTGCAAATACAGATGATTTAACCACATTTAAAGTTTTAAAAACAGTTCCTTATGGTTATTTAGAAAAACCTTATTCCGTAAGGGATGTAGAATTAACTTTAAAAATGGCTATTAAGAAAAATTTAACAGATATTGCTGCAGTTATTGAAACAGAGGATAAAGTAAGAGAGAAAAATGCAGAACTTATAGTTGAAAAAATAGATGTTGCTCTTTTATTAGGGACTTGTATAATTTTAATCTTTGGAAGTCTTTTAATGCTTAATGTAACATGGCTTCAATGGGTTTTATTTATTCCTGCTGCTATTTTAATATTTTTAGCTATTGTTTCACTTTAAAAACAAGATTCTGTAGAAGAATGGGAAGTTCCACCTTTTGTTACTTGTTTAATCCCTGCACATAATGAAGAATTCACAATTGAAGAAACAGTAAGAAGTATAGCTTCTATGGATTATTATTACAATGGAAAAATCAATTATGAGCTAATTGTAATTAATGATGGTTCAGAAGATAGAACTGGTGAAATATTAACTAGTTTAAAAGACGAATTTCCTCATTTAAAGATTATTACTCGTGTTCCTCCTCGTTCTGGAAAAGGAAAAGGATTTGTATTAAATGATGGCCTAGAAATTTCAAAAGATGAAATTATTGCTGTATTTGATGCTGATGCAAAAGTTGATTCTGATTTTCTTACTATTATTATGCCTTATTTAAATGATTCTGAAGTTCAATGGGTTCAAGCTCGTATTAAAATGTTTAATAGAGATGAAAATTTCCTTACACGTGCACAACATGTTGAATTAGGTTGTTTTGGAACCATTGTCCGTGCAAAAGATATTTTAGGTAAAGCTGGATTCTTAGGTGGAAATAGACAATTAGTTAAAAAAGATGCTATTTATGACAGTGGTGGATGGGATGGATTCGCAATCACTGAAGATTTAAACTTAAGTGTTAAATTAATGATGGAAGGTTTTGCTATTCGTTATTGTGGTGAAGCTTGTGTTTATCAAGAAGCTGTAAACAGTATGAGAAAATTATTACGTCAAAGAGCTCGTTGGGCTATTGGAAACTTTGAAACATTATTCATTTATGCAACAAAAATTATTAATTCTCCAATGCCTGTAATGAGAATGTTTGGTG
>JAKSUH010000062.1 GCA_024413395.1 archaeon | reverse complement strand
TTGAATGGCAAGTTCAAATAACTGATTGTAGATTTAGACCATTAGACCAAATTAAAAATGATTATAATCCACATAAAAGAAATGGGCAACCTGAAGGAGATTATTTTATTCATGATAAATGGTCAGATAAAGCAATTCGTAAATTTAGACGAAATGTAAGAAGAAATAATATTTGTGTTCGTCATGAAGTGGATTATCACTCTTCTTTATTAGAAAGGAAGAAAATACCTCAAGAAGAAGCTAAAATATTCAGGAAGTCTACTTATGATGAAGTTAAAGATAAACTTCCTGATGCTTGGGCTCCAGCTATTTTCCATGATGTTGATGAACAAGACTATTTTAAGTATGAGGGGGGGGAACCTTAATTGTCGTTTAAGAGTTTAAATCTGAATTCTAGTTATAATTCTGCTAGAAATAATTTAGTTGATGAGTTTTATATTCCTGTTTTAACTGAATCAATTAAATATGATAGAATTACTGGTTTTTTTAATTCCAGTAGCTTGGCTTTAGCTGCTATGGGGTTAAAGAATTTTATTATTAATGGGGGAAAAATGCGTTTATTGTGTGGTACACAATTATCTCCAGAAGATTTAAATTCTATAATTAATGCTTCAGATATTTCAAAAAAGATTTCAGAGAATTTTTTAGAAGATATTGGTAATATTAATGATGAAATTAAGCTTAATCATATTAAACTATTAGCTTGGATGATTGATAATAATATTCTTGAAATTACAATAGGTGTCGTAAAGAATGAAAATGGTTATATTGGTGGAATATTGCATGAAAAAACTGGAATTCTTTTAGATAAAAATGATAATGTTATTGTTTTTTCAGGTTCTAACAATGAAACTGAATTTGGTTGGTCTAGTCGTGGTTTAGGAAATATTGAGAAATTTAAAGTTTTTTCAAGTTGGGAAGATAGTAAATTTATGGAAGATGAATCTGAAAATTTTGAAATAGCTTGGAATAATTTTAATCCTTATTTAGAAGTTATGGATGTTCCAAAAGCCGCGAAAGATGGCTTAATTAAATTAGCACCACCTAATCTTGATGAAGTTATGAAATTGAATTTAACTCCTAAAAATAATATTTTAATTGAAGATACACGTAAATTACGTCCTTATCAGGAAGAAGCAATTACTAATTGGCAGAATAATGGTAATTGTGGTATTTTTGAAATGGCTACAGGCACTGGAAAGACATTCACAGCTTTAAATTGCATATCTCGTTGTTTTGAAGAAAATCCTGACTTAGTTACTATTATTTCATGTCCTTATGCTCATTTAGTTGAGCAATGGGTACAAGATGCTGAAAAACTTTTAGATATTAAAACATTTAAATTGTATAGTTCAGGAAATTCAAATTGGAAAAAAGATTTATCTTCATTGGTTTCTAGACTAAAAAGAGGTTATGTTAAAAATGCTTTAATTTTCACTACACATAATGGTTTTTCTAGTGATTTCTTTAGAACTCAAATTTCTAAAATACATAATACCTCTTTGTTAGTTGTTGATGAAATGCATCATGTTGTTGCAAATACTTTTCGTTTAGGTTTACTTGAACACTATGATTATAGATTAGGATTAAGTGCTACACCAAGAGTTTATAATAATGAAGAAGGTACAGAAGAGGTATTAACTTATTTTAAACAAATTGTGTTTGAATTTGGTATTAATGAAGCTTTAACTGAAGTTAAAGAAAATTATGAAACTTATTTAGCACCTTATGATTATTTTCCTAAGAAAATAGAATTAAATCATGAAGAATTAAATGATTTTTTACGATTATCAGAAAAAATAGCTTATTTAATTGATGAGGATAAAACTTTTGAAGAGAATGAAAATTTAAAAAGATTATTAATTGCTAGAAAGAAGATTCTTAATAATGCTGAAGCTAAATTTGATTGTTTACGTAAAATTTTAAGGTCTTATGATGATTTAGACCATTTAATTGTATTTTGTTCTCCTCAACAAATTGATTATGTTTTGGAAATTTTAAAAGAAGAAGGTGTGAGTCCAAGACATAGATTTACCCATCAAGAAGGAACTAAAAAGAAAAAAGAATTTGGAGGACTTTCAGAAAGGGAGTTTTTAGTAGATAAGTTCGATAAAGGTGTTTATAAAGCATTAGTAGCTATTAAATGTTTAGATGAAGGCGTTGATGTTCCTTCAGCGGATAAAGTTATTATTATGTCTAGTTCAAATAATCCTAGAGAATATATTCAAAGGAGAGGTAGAGTTTTAAGAAGATACAAAGGTAAAGAAAAAGCAGAGATTTATGATATGACAATTATTCAAAAAGATGATACAGGAAAATTTGTTGAAGGTATTGTTAAATATGAAAAAATAAGACTTTTGGATTTCATTAATTCAGCAAATAATTCTGGAGATTGTATAAAATTATTAAGAAAATGGGGAGTTATGAGATGAATGAGGATATTAATCCAGAAATTTTAGAAAAAATTAAAAATAGTTCACAACCGAACAATGTAAAAGAGTTTTTATATGAAGTTTTGGACCTTGAATATGATAAGAGTGATGAGGCACAACCTCGAGTTAAATCTGAATATAAAAAGTTAATTACTAAATATAAATAGTTGTTGGTGAGAGGCATGATTTTAAAATCATTACGTTTAGAGAATTTTAGGACATATAGAGGTCCAGAGCAGATAGATTTTGCTTATGGAGATAAAAATGTTACTATAATTCAGGGGAATAATGAAGTAGGAAAAACTACTATTATGAATGCTATTACTTGGTGTTTGTATGGTGCGGAATATTTTAAAAATGAAGGTAAAGAACCTATATTAAGTAAAAGTACTTGTTATGATATGGGAGTTGGTGATGAATCTAATGTTAAAGTTACACTTTTAATGGAGGATTCTCGTGGTAGAGATGTTCGTTTTACTAGAAGTACAGAATTCTTTAAAAATGATTTAGGGGATTGTACTATGGGAGAAACATCTTTTGATATTTTAATTGATGATATGGCAGTTCCTTATCAAGCAACTTATATTTCTAAGCATTTACCTGAAAAAATTAGAGAATATTTCTTATTTGATGGTGAACAATTAGAAAAATACTTTAGAGATGATAATAAGGATATTAAAATTGCAGTTAAAAAATTATCTCAATTGAATTTATTAGAACGTATTTCTCGTCATATTAGTAGTTGTGAAGATAGGTATGTTGATAAATTAAAACAATTAAATCCTGCTTTGGGAAGAGTTCTTAAAAAAGAGAAATCTCTTAAAGAATCTTTAGAATCTAAGCAAAAATTACTTAATGATACTGAAGAAAATTTATCTCGTTGGGAAATTATTATTTCTAATTTAGAAAGTGAATTAATGAACTATGGTAGTGATCCTAATAGATTAATAGAATTAAGAAAACAAGCTGAAAATGATTTAAAGAAAAAGGAAGAATCTATTAAAAATTTAGAATCTAAATATAATACATTTTTACTTGATAGTTTGCCTAAGATCTTAGCAGTTAATTCATTATTAGAAGTTAAAGGGATTTGTAATTATTTAGAAGAAAAAGGTTATATTCCTGCTAGATTTAAAAAAGAATTTTTAGAATATTTATTAGAGTCTCATGAATGTATATGTGGAGCAGATTTATCTGAAGGTACGGATGCTTATAATAAAATGAAACAATTATATGATGAAACTGATGAAACTACAAATATTGCTGATACAGTTAATATATTATTAGGTGGGGTTAATTCTATAATTAATAATTTTCCTAAAAACTTTAAAACTCGTTTTGATAATTATAATTAGATAAAGAAAGACTAATTGATGAAAGAGATGCTTTATCTAAACAAGTTTCTGATATTGATAATAAATTAAGTTCTGATGCTCAAGTAGAAGTTCAAAATATTCAAAAAGATCTTAATAAATACAGATCATTATTTAAAAATGCTAGTATTAAAAAAGGTAAACTTGAACAACAAATTGAAGATATTAAAAAAGATTTATCTAATATTTCTACTGAATTAGAAAAAGAAAAAGGTAAAGAAGTTCTTCTTTCAGATATTCAAACTTCCATTGACTTCTGTAAGCAAGTTAAATCAGAAGCTAAAAGAATTTATAAAGAATTAGAAACTGATATTCAAATTAAACTTCAAGAATTAACTGCTGAAGAATTTAAGAAAATGCACTGGAAAGAGTTTTATAATGGAGTTTCTATTGATAGTCAATACAATGTAACTATTCATAAACCTGGTGGAGATATTGTTCCTAATGATTTATTTAAAGGAGGACAATTAATTTTAGCATTATCTTTTATGACTGCTTTAAATTCATTATATGGGTTTGAACTTCCTATTATTATTGATACTCCTATGGGTAGATTAGATGAGCCAATTAAAGAAAATATTGGTAAGTCATTACCATATTATACTAAAGGTAAACAAGTTACTTTATTAGTTACTGGTTCTGAATATAGTAAAGACTTTAAAAAAGGAATTCGTGATTTTGTTGGTAAAAATTATGTTTTAAATTATGTTCAAGAGAAAGATGGTATAACTCATATAGATGAGGTATAATTAGGAGGTTTTTTTTCATGTCAAGTAACGAAAGGACTTTTATTTATATTGATGAAATGATTATGATATGTACAAAACTTTACAAGATAAAATGACTTTTAATAAAAACTTACATATTTTTACTTGTGCTGTTTTGGTGGGTAAATTTATTGTAGGGAAATCTCTTAATATTAAGAAAAAGAAGGATTTTATTAGACCTGCTTTTAATAAAGGTAAAGATAATTTAGTAATTCTTCAATCTGTGGCTATTGCTCATGAAGGAAATGTTTCTGTTTTAAATGATGAAGAAAAGTTATATTCTATTTGTGAAGGATATGCTAGAACAGGTATTTCAAAAATGTATGAATGGTATTTAAGTGGGGAATATGATTTTGATACTGTTTTAGGAGATACTTTAATTGAAAAATTTGAAGAACTTAATTTAGATGAAATTAATTAAGTTTTTACTGGAGATGTTTCTTTGGATGAAGAATTTATTTTCTTTGAAGATAATGTGTATGTTATTCGTAGGGAAATTAATGATCTTTTGATTAATTATGGTTCTTTTTCTAGTTTAGAGGAAGCTATTGCTTTTAAAGAGGAACTTGAAGAAGATGGATGGCCCTACCGTAAAGATCAAATTATTAATCAAGAAAAAGTTAAAAAAGAATCTAAATATGGGGAATATATTTCTAAAGTAGATGGAAAATATATTGTTTCTCGAGAATTTAATGGTAAACTTAAAGTTTTTGGGAAATTTATTAATTTAGAGGATGCTAAAAAATTTAAATATAAATTAATTGAGCATGGATGGGATGATTCATTTAAAGGAGCTACTGGAAAATATGGAAAATTTATCCGTAAGGAAGGTAATAAATTTTATGTTAATAAAACAATTAAAGGTAAATCCTCTCGTTTTGGACCTTATAGTTCTTTAGATGAAGCAATTAATGCTAGAAATATATTAATTGATTCGAATTGGGTGTAGAAGGAGATGTTAATCTTTATAGGCAGAATAAGTATGCTAAATACATAGCTAAAATGAACGATATTTATCGTATAATTAAATCTTTTGATGGTGAACCTTTAATTTTTGGAGAATATGATTCATTAGAAGATGCTTTGGAAGCTAGAGATATTCTTATGGAAAATAATTGGGATGAATCTAAAATTCCAGAATATCTTTATTCATGGCGTCATTTTGTGAGTTATAGTCCTCCTACTGATTGTTTTGAGATATATAATTTAATTGAGGGTCATTTTATTTCTTTTGGATTATTTGATAATCATGAGGATGTTAAATTTGCTCTTAATATTTTAAGAAATAATGGTTGGAATGCTACTGAAATTCCATTTGATCTGTATTCTGAGTATTCTAATATTCGTTATTATAAAAGAGGAAATATTGAAAGTTTTGTTATTATTCGTCGTGTAGATGGTGAATTAATTCAATATGGGACTTTTGATACTTATGATGAAGCTGTTTCTCATAGGAATAATTTAATTTTATCTAACTGGGAAAAAGAGATATCTTCTGAAGAAAAGTATGATGAATATATTTATTTACGTAGTGATGGTAAGTATTATATTAAAAATGAAGTTAATGGAGTCATGTGTATATTTGGGGTCTATGATGATTTTATTGAAGCAGTAACTGCTAGATTGGAATTTATTAAGAAAAATTGGGATGTTGAATATGTCCCAGAAGATGAATACTTTTAAAATTTTTATGGAGGTATTCTTTTGGATGAAGAATTTATTACTAAAGAAAGAAAATCTTTTGTTATTCGTAGGGAAATTAATGGTCTTTTAATTGATTATGGTTCTTTTTTTACTTTGGCTGATGCTATTGCTTTTAAAGAGGAACTTGAAGAAGATGGTTGGCCTTATCGTAAAGATCAAATTATAAGTGGTAATGAAAAAAAAGTAGATGAATATGGCCAATACATTACTGGAAAAGGAAATAAATTTGTTGTTTCTAGAGAAATAGCTGGAGTTAATGTTATTTTTGGTGTTTTTGATACTTTAAAAAATGCTAAAAACTTTAAATATACATTATCTGAAAATGTATGGTGTGTTAAATTTTCTGATAATATTCCAAAATATGGTAAATTTATCATAAAACAAGGAAGCCGTTATGTTATTAAAAGAGAATTAATGGTAAAACAACACGTTTTGGATCATATGGTAACCTTGATGAAGCTTTAGTTGCTAGAGATAAATTAGTTGAAAGTAATTGGGGAATGGATGAATCATCAATTTTATCTAATTTAGGTGTAGAATTAGATGGTAAAAATAAACATATTGGAAAAGCTGGAAAATTTTATACTGTTGTAAGATGGGATGAAAGTGAATACTCTTTCTATGGTTTTTATAGGACTCTTAGAAGAGCTAATAAAGCTTTAAATAAATATTATAATAGTTCTTGGAGTGATGAAGATGCAGAACCTAAAAGTAGTAAAAATATTACTAAATCTAAACATACTTACAGAGTTTCTAACTGGATTGATGGTCATTTAGAATATTTTGGACATTATAATACTTTTGATGAAGCTATTAAAGCAAGAGATTTATTAATTGAAAATGATTGGGATTATAATTATCTAATTGAAAATAATTTAATTGAAGATCCTCAAATTCATCGTTATATTTATAAAACTACTGAAGGTTATAAAGTAATTAATAAAGTATTCGATGAATTCGTTGAATTTGGTTGCTTTGAAGAGTTAGGTGAAGCTTTAGACTTTAGAAATAAAATGATTGTTAACAAGTGGAAAGAGCCAGTTGTTGATGAAAATAAAGATAATGAAAAGAAATATGATACTTATATTTTCTTAAGAAACGATAAATATTATATTAAAAATGATGTAGATGGTGTTACAAGAATATTTGGTATATTTAATGACCCATTAGATGCTGTAGCATTAAGAGTAGAATGTATTAAATATGATTGGGCATTTGAATCAGTACCTGAAGAGGAATATTTCGAAAATCCTTCTAATTATTCTTATTTATTTAAATCTATAGCAAGTGAAAATGGATTAATTGAAGAGGAGTATACTAATTTAAGTTTTCCAGTTAAAGTAGGCAAATCCTATAAAACTAATACTTTAAAAATTAATCCAGAGCATGTGGATGAGTTTATTCCTTATTTAAATGAGGATTATGAGTTTTATGTTGAAGGAACTGATGTTAAAGGTAAATTATCCGTGCGCCCTAGATTAATATTCTGTGAAAATGAAGAATTTTCTACTTATCTTAAAAAATTACGTCGTATTGATTCAAAAACTACAATTAGAGTAAATATGCCTTTAGATAAAGGAATTTATTCTTTAAATGATTGTAGTGGTGAAAAAATAGAATTTAAAGTTCCTTTTTCTGAAGAGTTTATTCAAGGAAACATAAAAATTCCTAGGGAAATTTCTCAAGAAATAATATCTATTTTACCTTATGAAGAACATTGTGCATTTTCTGTAGGGGATTATGATTTAGTTGGTAAATTAGAATTAGATTTTAAATTAAGATTTAAGGATAATTCTGTTATTCTATTTTTAGAATC
>JAKSUH010000061.1 GCA_024413395.1 archaeon | reverse complement strand
CAAAGCTTCACCAGCAGGAATACCAAATTGATAATCTGCAATAGCTTTAATTTTAGCTATATCATCTTTTTTAAACCTTATTTCATCAGAATCTTCATGAACATTGTAAATACAAATATTTAATTCTTTAATAACTTTTTCATGAATTAAAGTTTGATTATAATATTCAATAAACTCAGATAATATATCTCCTAAGAAATCTAAACTGTCTGCATCTTTTATTTTTGGAGCATCATTTTGAGATAATGGATAAATCTCATCAATTTCTAAAGGAACAAGCCCAAATGGAATATCCAATACCATGAAATCTGTGTTTTCTAAATCTAATTCTCTTTGAAAACCATAAGTATAAAAGTTACCTAATTTTCCAGAAATAAACTTCGAATAAGGTTTTCTAGAAGGAGGTAATACTACTAAATCTTTCTTTTTAGGCATTGCCCTTAATTTATCCAAGTGTCTTTTAACTTCACTTCTATTAAGAGATTCAGGCCCTGTATAAAAGAATGCTGATTTTTTACTTCTAGGATTATATTTTTCTAAATCATCAGTATAATTAGCAAGCTGTCTGTAAGCTTCAAGTAATTTAGGATGTGCTCTACAACGTTCTTCAACAAGTTCCATTAAAGTTCCTTCATAAATAGATTGTCTAATTAATCTTAATTCAGCAAAAGAAACATGTAAATTATGTTGAGCTATTAATTTTGAACGTTCCTCTTTTTTCATAGCTCTTAAATCATCAGGAGTATATTTACAACAAACTTCACAAGAACAAGGCATTTCTACTAAATTCTCTAATTTAATAGTTCCACGAGTAGTTAAGAAACGATTATCTTCTGCATATAAAATATAAGCTGCTGAATCAAATAAATCACAACCTAAAGCTACACATAATGCAAAAATCATTGGATGACCTGCACCCATTAAATGACGAGCTTTACTATCTGGTAAATGTGCTTGACAATTCATAACTACATCCACTAGGTCTTTATAATGATATGACTCCATTAATGGAACTACAGCACCAATTGGATATAAATCAGCATCTAATTTAGTTAACTCTTCAGCACAATATCTTCTTAAATCTAAATAAGTAGATCCTTGAACTACTGAATTCAATTTCATTTTTAAATCATGAGATTTTTTATAATCAATAGCTTCACGAGCTCTTTCTAATGTGATTTCTACATCTTCTTCTGCTTGTTCTCTTGGAACAAAAGGTCCTGTTGGAATATCTAAACTGGTTCCAATATCTGTTCCAATTAATTCTTGAAATTCGATTACTTCTTCATTAGTAATATCTACATCACCATAAACAGATAGTTGGAAAGAACCAGAATCAGTCATAATTGGGCCATCAAAGTTTATTAATTCATGTAAACCTACTTCTGTAGCTTTTTCTTTAAGTTTTTCATCTTTATAAATTAAATAAGCATTAGTTATTACAATATCTGCACCATATTTTCCTACATCTATGGTTTGTTTTCTTGGATGAATAACAGGCATTAAATTTGGAGTTTGAACATTTCCATGATTAGTTTTTAATAGCCCTACTCTTCCTCTGTTATCTTTTGCTTTTATTTCAAACATTTTATAATTCCTAATATAATTGATAAGTAAAATAAGATTTAAAAATTAGATTATATATAGTTTGCTCATATTTTAATAAAAAATTTAGTTTAATCTAAATTTATTAAATTAAATAACTAAAAATAATATGATGAGTTATAAAGAAGATGCAATTGTTATTAATGACACTATTTTTGATTTAGTAAATAGTTGTTTTGAAAAAGAAAAAGACAGCTTAAATAAAAACTTTAGATGTAATTTCTTTAAAGAAAATAAAGAATTTTTCGTAAAAACAGACGATGATTCTTATTCTATTAATTCTAAAGAAATAAATAACAAAGTTGAAACTTTACATACATCTAGTGGTGCTATTTCAGAATCTTTTGAAAAATTTATTAAACCTTTAAAATTAGATGATAAAGAAGAAATAGCAATTTTAGACATTTGTGCAGGATTGGGATATAATTCATCTGCAGCTATTAGTGAATATAGTGATAAAAAGTCTTTAAAAATAGATATGGTTGAAATATCCCATGCAACACTTGCTTGTGGATTACTTGTACCATCTCCAATTAAAGCTCATGATATAACTAAAAAAGCTATTGAAAAACAATTAATTAAAGAAAATTATGCATCTTTAGAACTTGTTGATACAGAAATTCCTAAAAATATGGAAATAAATGTATTTATTGAAGATGCTCGTCAAACAGTTCAAAAATTAGAAGATAATAGTTATGATGCAATCTTTTTAGATCCATTTTCACAAACAATGGCACCTGAACTCTTTTCTTTAGAATTTTTTAAAGAATTTAAACGTGTTATTAAAGAAGATGGAATTGTTGCAACTTATACATCAAGTGCACCTGTAAGAAGTGGATTTTTAGAAGCAGGATTCCATATTGGAAAAGGACCTGTTTTTGGAAGAAAACAAGGTGGAACTTTAGCTAGTCCAACAGTTGATGTATTAGATTATAGTTTACCTAAAAACGATGAAATTAGAATAGCTTTATCTGATGTAGGAATTCCATTTAGAGATCCTAATTTAACTGATAATAGTGATGTTATTTTAGAAAGAAGAACCGAAGAACGTCATTTAGCACGTCATAATACTAAAATTTCATCTGCTGTTAAAACTCCTATTTTTTTAACATGTGAAATGGAAGATGAAAAACTCAAACGTAGAGTAGAAAGAAATTTAAACAAAATGAATATTCTTTCCACAACTTCAAAAGAAGCTTTCTATATCTTAGAATGTGAAAATAACTATTTAGAAACACAAGAAAAAGATAATAATTCTAGATTTAGAATTTTAGATATGGAAAAAAGATTAAAAAAAGTAAAAAATGAAGGATTATAAAAAATCCCTATTTGTTATAGTTGTAAATTTCTTCATATAAAGATACAACTTCTCCAATAATTAAAATAGCTGGAGTATTAATTTCTTTAGTTGAAATATCTTCTAAAGTTCCAAAAACAAGTCTTTGATTTGGTAATGTTCCACTTTCTAAAGCACAAACAGGAGTATCTTTTGAGCGATATTTCATAATTTCTGCAGTATTTTCTTTCATATTACCAATACCCATTAATATAACTAAAGTATCTGCAGTATAATCCCATTTAACTTGTTTTTCAGCTTTAGTAGGATCTTCATGTCCAGTTACAATGGTTAATGAAGTAGCTACCCATCTATGAGTTACAGGTAAACCTAATGATGTTGGAGCACCAATAGCTGAAGTTACACCAGGTATAACTTCAAAATCAATTTTTTCATCCATTAAAGCAAGAATTTCTTCTCCACCTCTTCCAAAGACAAAAGGATCTCCACCTTTTAATCTGACAACAGTTTCGTTTTCTTTTGCTTGTTGGATAATTAATTCGTTGATTTCATCTTGAGATTTATAATGTTCACCAGCTTTTTTACCAACATAAATTCTTTTAACTTCATCAGGAGCATGTTTTAAAATCTCTTCATTTGCTAAATAATCATATAAAACTACATCTGCTTTTTTCAAAGCATTTACAGCTTTCAAAGTAATTAATTCAGCATCTCCAGGACCTGCACCTATTAAGTAGACTACCACCTAAATCACTTATAAAAATCCTTTAAAGAAGTTTAAACCATCAGTAGAACCTAAAATTTCTTCACAAGCTCTTTCTGGGTGAGGCATCATAGCTAAAACTAAACCAGATTCATCACATACACCAGTAATAGCTTCCATAGAACCATTAGGGTTTCTATCTTTAAATTGTAAAACAATTTGGTCTTGGTCTTTCATTAAATCAATATTTTCTGTGTAGAATCTTCCTTCAGCATGAGCAATAGGAATTTCAACTTTTTGACCTTTTTTGAAAGCCTTTGTAAATGGAGTTCTTGTAGAAGAAACTTTTAAATCAACCCATTCACAATTGAATTTAGGATTTTCATTAGTAATAAAAATACCAGGAACTAAACCGATTTCACCTAAAATTTGTGCACCATTACAGATTCCTAAAACTGGTTTTTCTTCTTTTACTAATACTTTAATTCCATCAATAACTGGAGTGATAGAAGCCATAGCTCCTGCTCTTAAGTAATCTCCGTAAGAGAAACCACCAGGAATTACAATTCCATCGAAATCAGTTAAATTTTCCTCATTCCACCAAATGTATTCTGGAGTTGCACCAGCTAAAGCAATAGCTTGAGCTACATCACGGTCACAATTGGTTCCAGGAAATCTAATTACACCAATTTTCATTGTTACACCTATTGAGCTTTAACAGTTATTTCATAATCGTGAATTACTGGATTACAGAGTAATCTTTCACACATATCTACTACATCCTCATTTACTTTATCTTCAGAGTCTTCTTCCATAGTAAATTGGATGATTTCAACTGTTTTAGCATCTTTAACTTCATAACCTAAAAGGTCTAAAGATCTTTCAATTTGAGTAGCTTCAGGATTTAACATTCCTTCTTTAAGTGAAATTTTTACTTCAATATCAAAAATCATATTAATCACATATCATATTTTTCTTTTTCTTCATCAGTCATAATTCTGTTGTAAACTTCAATATATGCATCAATAACTTCATTATCTTTTCCTTTTCTGAATAATTCCTTATCAAGCATGTCTAAGGTTTCTTTATCCCATAATCTGCAACTATCTGGACTTATTTCATCACCTAAGATAATTTCACCATCTGCATCTTTACCGAATTCAATTTTAAAGTCAACTAAAATAATTCCTGCTTTATCAAAGAATTCTTTTAATGCTTCATTTACTTTTAAAGCTAATTCTTTTAATTTGTCAAGATCTTCTTGAGTAGCTATTTTTAAAGCTTTAGCTATAGAATCATTTAACATAGGATCATGATATTCATCATCTTTGAAATCCATTTGTACGAGAGGTGGGTCTAATGGAGTTCCATCTTCAAATGGATATTTTCTTACTAAACTTCCAGTAGCAATATTTCTTACAATAACTTCAATTGGAATCATTTCTAATTTTTTAGCTACCATAACATTTTTTTCTGGAAGGTCTACTAATTGTGTTTTAATACCATTTTCTTCTAAAACTCTAAAGATTTTAGTAGATATAATAGCATTAAGAGAACCTTTATTGTCCATAACTTCTTTTCTTGCTCCATCTCCAGCAGTCATATCATCTCTAAATTCGATTATGACTTTATCATCATCTTCACAAGAATAAACACTTTTTACTTTTCCGCTGTTAATTAATTCTTTTTTCTCCATGATATCAACAAATTAATTTTTAATAATATATTTTATGTTTTTATTATATTATAAATTTATGATTTGTTTTAATTATAAGAGAATTTTCTTAAACTATATTTTCTTTCTTTGAAGATTTTAAATTTAAGAAAAAGATAGACAATGCAATTAAAAAGAATAAACCTAACATAATTTCTAAAGTAAACTCAAAATAACTTAATCTAAAATGAAAAGCATTACATACACTTAAACTTAAAGTATATACAGCCATTGGCAATAATGCACCTAAATCTCTTATAGTACTTAAAAATGCAGTTCCATTAGATAAATTAGCTTCATCTAAACTGTCTAATACAATTTTTTATTAGGTGTATCAAAAACAGAATATCCTATCAATAAAATCACTGTAAAAATTAAAAATAATCTTATTGGAATAAATTGTTTAAATAAAATTATTAATGTGGAAACAACCATGATTGCAGATCCAATAATAGCTAATTTTCTAGAATCAAACTTATCTGCTAATTTTCCAGATATTGGAGCTGAAATAAACATAACTACTCCAAGAACGCCTATAAAAATACCTGTTTCAACAGATGTAAGAATACCTGCATATTCAAGATATAAAGTTAAAACAAAAATTAAACCATCATTAATAAAAAGTCCCATCATCGAAGAATAATTATCACAAGCATATACTCTGTTTTTTAAAGTCTAAAATTATATAGAGGATCTTCAATTTTAAGCTCATAATAAACAAAAAGAGCTATGAAAATAAAAGATATTAAAAAACGAATTAATCCTAATATTCGATTTAAAAAACTAATTCCATATACAAATAACACCATAGAAATAATCCATATTAACGTACCTATATAATCAATATTTACATCCTCTTTCCATTCTTCTTTTAAGGTATAGAGTAAGATTAAAGTAATAACAGATAGAGGAACAGTAACTGAAAAAACAAATTGAGGAGGTAAATAATAAGACAAAAATCCTCCAATTATTGGAGCTAAAATTACAGAAAGAAATGCACCTGTACTTATAAAACCAATTGCAAAACCCATATGTTCTTTTTCAACATAACGAACTACAATTAAATAAGAAATTAAGAAAAATGCAGAAGCACAGACCCCTTGAATAGATTTTGCAAATAAGATTATAAATTTATCTAATAAAAAAGTAGATATTAATGCAGTAAAAATCATTAAAACTGTACAGATTTTACCTATTTTAATCATACCAAATTTTGATACAAGTTTACCTAATGTTAATCTAGAAGCAACACAGAATAATAAAAAAGAAATAGAAATAATGTTTACCAAATAATGTTCAAGATTTAATACAGATGATAATTTAGGTAAGACAACTGTAAGACTAGATTGCTAAAATACCCCTATAAATGAGAATAAAACTGCAATTAAAATAATTTTTATTGTTTCCTTATTCATATTACACCTAATTTCAATTAATGTAGACTAATTATTCTAATAATCTTCAATTATACTCCAATTTCGAAATTCATCTTTATTTATGAAGTCTAAAATATTATTGAATTCCATTTTTTTTTTTCACTTGAATATTGATGTTTTAATTTCTCTTATATAGATACTGTATATGAAAGCATTGTTAATTAGATTATCTATCAATAATATTAAATGAATCATGAAGAAAATTAATAAAAAGAATGAAAAGTACTGTTTAATTAACTTGAAAATAAAATAAAATAAAGTTTTTCCTTTGATGGATTTTAATTTTGAATAGTAGTTAATATATAAATTTAAAACAAAACAATAGAGTGTATGGAAAAGAAAATTAAAAATTTACATAATAAAGATAACAATCTGCTTATGAAACTTTATTAGAACTTGAAGAACTTTCTGTTGACTCAAATGAGTTATATCCTTATTTTGATGAATTTTTATCTATGCTAAAATCTGAAAAAACATTTATGAGAGTTCGTGGCTTTAGATTAATTTGTAGTTTAGCTAAATGGGACTCTGATTTAAAAATCAATTCAAATATAGATGAAATTTTAAATGTATTTGAAAATGAAAAATCAACAGCAATAAGACAATATTTAGAAAAAATAGACCTTATTTTAATGTATAAAAAAGAATTGAAAGATATTATTAAAAATAAATTAACTAATATAGATCTTTCAAACCATAAAGAAAGTATGCAAACATTAATTAAAAAAGATATTGAGCATATTTTAGATATATCCAGTTAAATCTTCTTTAAGTGGGAAAGTTAACTTAAAATTAAAGCCATTATCATTAAAGAATTCAAATTCACCATCTAGTTGACCAGATAATTCTTTAATAATAATCATCCCTAAAGAATTAACTTTATTAATATCAAATCCTTCAGGTAAACCTTTTCCTGTATCCCTATAAGTAAATTGACAATATAATTTACTATCAATTGTCTTGAATTCCAATTTAGAGTGAATTTCTTTTATACCATTGAAATCTTTATCAAAAGCATGTTTTAATGAATTTGTAACTAATTCATTATAAATTAATATTATTGGAGTTATAATATCTATAGAGAATAAGATATCATCAGAAGTATCAGTTATAAAATTAATACCTGTATGATCAGATAAAGCATATAAATTTTTTATAAAATCAGCTGAAAATGATTTCATGTGAATATTCTTCATATTCTCTTCAGCATAAATTCTTTCGTGAATAGCAGCTAATGCATCAATACGTTTTTTAGTGATATCAATAATTTCATCAGAATCACTCTGAAATCTCTTTTCTAAGTTAATAAAACTAGTAATTAATTGTAAATTGTTTTTAACTCTATGATGAACTTCTT
>JAKSUH010000060.1 GCA_024413395.1 archaeon | reverse complement strand
TGAATAAAATATTTAATTTAATTATAATTAAAATTAACTAATGAGAAATAATTTAAGTAATTACTTTAATAATAAAAAAGATAGTTAAAAATGAGGTAAAAATATGGAAAGTAAAATTATCCAAACTGATGTATTAATTATCGGCTCAGGAGGAGCTGGTTCGAGAGCAGCAATCGAAGTATCAAATGCTGGTTTAAACCCTTTAATAGTATCAAAAGGATTATCTTTTAGGTCTGGTTGTACTGGAATGGCTGAAGGAGGATATAATGCAGTTTTTGCTGCCGTTGATCCTGAAGATACAAAAGAAACTCATGTTTATGATACTCTAAAAGGTGGTAGCTATTTAAATGATTCTAAATTAGTTAATATTTTAGTAGATGAATCTCCAGATAGATTAATTGATTTAGAAAATTATGGAGCGTTATTTGACCGTCAAGAAGATGGGAATATTAATCAAAGACCGTTTGGTGGTCAAACATATAGAAGAACATGTTTCCAAGGAGATCGAACTGGTCATGAAATATTACAAGCTCTTAAAGAAGAAATTATTAAAAGGAATATTGAAACAATAGATGAAGTTATGATTACTTCATTAGTTTTATCAAAAGAATTACCACCAAAAGTAATTGGTGCTGTTGGATTAGATTTACAAACATCAGAAACTATATTTTTCCAGGCCAAATCAGTTGTACTAGCTAGTGGTGGAGCTGGCCAATTATATCCTGTAACCTCTAATACTTTCCAAAAAAATGGAGATGGTTTTGCTATTGCTTATAATGCTGGTGCAAATTTAGTAGATATGGAAGAAGTACAATTTCACCCAACTGGAATGGTTTTCCCAGATACTAAAAAAGGAGTATTAGTAACAGAAGCTGTTCGTGCTGAAGGTGGAAAATTAATTAACTCTGAAGGCGAACGTTTCATGAGTAAATATGATGATAGAATGGAATTAGCTACTCGTGATGTTGTAGCAAGATCTATTTATCAAGAAATCATAGAAGGAAGAGGGACAGAAAAAGGTGGAGTTTATTTAGATATTTCACATCTTCCAAATGACGTTATTGATGAAAAACTCGAAACTATGGTTTTACAATTTGAAGATGTCGATGTAGACATTAAAAATGAACCAATGCAAGTTGCTCCTACTGCACATCACTTTATGGGTGGTGTAAAGATTGATGAGAATGGGAAAAGTTCATTAAATAATTTATTTGGTTGTGGAGAAGTTACTGGTGGAGTTCATGGAGCTAATCGTTTAGGTGGAAATGCACTAGCTGATACTCAAGTATTTGGTAAAAGAGCTGGTGAATCTGCTGCAAAAGCTGCATTAAATTCTATATTTGAAGATAACAATGAAATGGTTGAAGAAGAAGAAACAAGAATTAAAGGTCTTATTAAAGATGGATTTATTAAACCATTAGAGATTAAAAATCAAATTAAACAATTAATGTGGGAAAAAGTTGCTATTATTAGAACTGAAAAGAAATTAAACGAAGCTTTAAAAGAATTATTCAAAATCAAAGAAAGTCTCAAAGACTTGAAAGTTAGCGATGAAAAATCATACAATACTGATTTACAAACTGCTTTAGAAGTAATAAATATGGTTGATATGGCTATTTTAGTTGTTAAAACAGCAATATTAAGACGTGAAAGTCGTGGTGCTCATTTTAGAGAAGATTATCCTGAAACTAAAGATGAGTGGAAAAGAAGTATTGTTTTAAACAAAAGTAAAATTAAATTTGAAAATAGGTAGTTTTCTACCTTCTATATTATTTTTTAAAAAAAGAATTTAAGAGAAAAATTATTCATTTTCCTCTTCACTAGCTTCTGCTCTCAATTGTTTCATTTCTTCAAGAACTTTTTTAGCTTCAGCAAGTATTTTTTCTTCATCTAATACAAGAATTTCACGGTTTTCCATTAAAATTTTACCATTGCAAATTGTAGTATCAACATTAGAACCATTTGCTGCATAAACAACATTACTTGCTAAAGAAGCACTGTCTGGAGTTAAATTTGGAGCATTTGTATCAATTAAAATTAAATCTGCTTTTTTACCTACTTCAATAGAACCAATTTCATCATCAAGTCCTAAAGCTTGAGCACCATAAATAGTACCCATTTTTAAAGTTTCTTCTGCAGTTAATACTTCTGGATTTAAAGTATCAACTTTTTGTAAAAGTGAAGCTGTTTTCATTTCTTCAATTAAATCTAAATTATTATTAGAACTTGCACCATCAGTTCCTAATGAAACACAAATACCTTCTTCGAGTAATTTAGCTACAGGGGAAATTCCACTAGCTAATTTCATATTACTACAAGGATTGTGAGAAATTTTTACTCCTCTTTCTTTGATAATTTGAATTTCTTCATCAGATAACCATACTGAGTGAGCTGCAACAACATCAGGTCCTAAAAGACCAATTTCATCTAAATATTCAAATGGTCTTTTTCCAGTTGCTTCTATGACATTATTAATTTCTTTTTTAGTTTCAGCAACGTGTATATGAATTCCAGTTTGATAAGTATTAGCTTCTTCACGAACTCTTTCAAGTAATTCTTTAGAACAAGTGTATGGAGAGTGAGGACCAAAGAATACTTTAATTCTACCATCTGCAATTCCATTACAATCTTCAAATAAAGAAATATTTTCTATGAATTCTTGATTCCTTTTTTCTTCAATACCAAAATCAATCATTCCATGAGATAAAACTCCACGAATTCCTGCTTCATAAACAGCTCTAGCAACATCTTGCATATAGAAATACATATCTGAAAAAGTAGTTGTCCCAGATTTAATAAGTTCACAAGCACCTAAAAGAGCTCCGACATAACAATTTCTTTCGTTTAAATGAGCTTCCATTGGCCATATATGATCATTTAACCATGTATCTAAAGCTAAATCATCTGTTAATCCTCTAAATAAAGCCATTGATAAATGAGTATGAGTGTTAATTAATCCTGGTAATGTGATTTTTCCGGTACCATCAATAATCTTATCAACATTATCTTCACTGATATTATCTCCAATTTCAACAATAATATCATCTTTTATTAAAATAGAACCCTCTTTAATTTCTTCTGGGGTTAAAATTTTAGAATTTTTAATTAAAATATTCATTTTTATCACCTAAAAATTAAAAAAAAGAAAAAAGAAATTAAATTAATTATAAATTTTTGATAACTAATTTAATATCGTCTGCTTTGATAGTTCTACGTTTTGCGATGCCTGCTACTTTATTAGCTTGGATAGTAATTTCACGAGCTTGTTCTTCTAAGTATGCGACTAATGCGTCTTTAGCATCTTCAGAAATTCTGTCAGCACCAGCATCTTTCGTAATTCTAGCAATAGGAGCTTTTGGTAATTCAGCCATGTTTTCGCCTCACTATAAATTACTTTAAAGATATAAACTATAATCAATAAGTACATTTAACTATAATAATAAGTTATATTTAAATATTTTTACTTGTAACAGTGAAATAGTTAAAAAAAGATAAAACCCAAATAATTTTTAAAAATAATAAATTATCATATATTTATAACAATAATAACATAATATACATAAAAATAAGAGTCATCGAGGAAAATATAATGAAAATTACAATAGCTATTCCATCAAAAGGAAGGATAAGTGAACCTTCTTTAACAATTTTAGAAAGGGCCGGGCTTGGTTTAAAAGACAATAGTAACAGAAAACTCATTTCTTCAACATTTAATAAAAGTATTGATGTAATGTTTGCACGTGCTTCAGATATTCCTGAATTTGTTGCCGAAGGTGTTGTTGACATGGGAATAACTGGTATTGACTTAATACAAGAAAGTGAATCAGATGTAGAAAAGTTAGTTGACTTAATTTTTGGTCAAACAAGTTTAGTTTTAGCATCTCCTGAAGATTCAGAAATTAATTCCTCAGATGATCTTAAGGATGACATGGTTGTAGCAACTGAATTTCCTGTATTAACTAAAAAATATTTAGATAATTTAAATCTAAATTTAAAAATTGTAAAATTAAGCGGTTCTACAGAAGTTGCTCCAATGATTGGTATTGCAGATTTAATAACCGATTTAACAAGTACTGGAACTACTTTAAAAATGCATCATTTAAAAATAATTGACAACATTTTAGATAGTGCAATATACCTTATAGCTAATAAAAAAGCATTAGAAACTAAAACAGAATTAGTAGAAGCAATTAGTACTAGTATTAAAGGTGTAATTGATGCTGAAGGTAAAAAATTAGTTATGATGAATGTTGCAAAAGAAGATTTAGATAAAGTAAAAGAAGTTATGCCATCTATGGCTGGACCAACTATTTCTGAAGTTTTATCAAAAGAAGCTACTGTAGCTGTACAAGCAGTAATAGATGAAGATGAAGTATTTGAGCTTGTTAATGATTTAAGAAATGCAGGAGCAAAAGACATCTTAGTGGTACCAATTGAAAGAATTATTTAGATAAATATGGATCAAATAATTGATAAATTTATAGAAGGTAGTTTAAATTCTGCTCAAATTATATTTTCTACTCATTATGAAAGAAGAATAATGGAAAGAGAGTTAAATAGAGAAAATATAGTTAATATGATTATTAATGAAGATTATTTAGACTTTTACAAAGATTTGAATAAGAAAAATAATTATTTAATTCATTTTCCATCTGATAAACCAAATTATGATATTGTAGTAGCTATTACAGCTCAAATGATAAAATTATTGTAATGACTGTTTATGAAAAAAAGAAAAGATAAATATAAAATTAAGATAATATAATTAATTAATAAAAAATTGAGTTGGTTAAAATTTTTAAATTAAAAAACGTTATTTCAATTAAAGATTTTGAACGTTCGGACATTGAATATATTTTAGATGAAGCTGAAAAACTCGAAAAAATAGCTTTATCACAAGAAATTTCCAATGAATTAAATGGTAAAATTCTCGGAACAATGTTTTTTGAACCATCAACAAGAACTAGGTTATCTTTTGAAACTGCAATGAAAAGATTAAATGGTAATTGTATAGGATTCCAAGATTCATTCTGTAGTTCTGTTTCAAAAGGAGAGAGTATTGCTGATACTGCAAAAATGTTTGAAGGTTATTCAGATGCTTTAGTTATAAGACATAAAGTAGAAGGAGTATCTAAATTTATTTCAGATATTGTAGACATACCTGTTATTAATGCAGGTGATGGTGCTGGTCAACATCCAACTCAAACATTATTAGACCTATACACTATTAGAAAAGAGCTAAATACTATTGATAATCTTAAAATTGCATTAGTAGGAGATTTAAAATTCGGCCGTACAGTACATTCATTATCTTATGCATTAGGTCTCTTTAATAATGTAAAATTATATTTAGTATCTCCAAATGAATTAAAAATGCCTGGAGGCGTTGTACATGATTTAAATATTAGTAATATTGAATTTGAAGAAGTTGAAGATATTAAAGATATTATTGATGATGTAGATGTTCTTTATGTAACAAGAATTCAAAAAGAACGCTTCACAGATCAAGATGAATATGAAAAAATCAAAGGAGCATATATCATTAATAAAAAATTATTAGAAGGTAAAGATTTAATTGTAATGCATCCACTACCAAGAATAGATGAAATTTCTGGAGATGTGGACGATACAAAATATAATAAGTATTATATTCAAGCATTTAATGCTGTTCCAGTACGTATGGCTATTTTAAAAACATTGATTAATAATAATTCCAAAAAACCAATTAAATAGCCAAAGTATTTTTTAAATTTATAAAAAAATAGAAGAAAAAAGAGGTTAATTGCCTTAATTTTCTTTTTAAATTGAATATATAGTATTTTCAAGTAATTCTAAATCACATTGAAGTTGAATAATATTTGTTCTACCTTTTCCACGTCCACGTGATATTGTATTAGTTGAAATAATACCTAACATCTCAAGCTCGTTAATAAAATCAAAAATTCTTCTATAAGTTACTGCATCTCCAGCAGAAATCTCAGTATATGTATCATATAATTTTCCAGAAGTAATTTCTTCTTTTTGTTGAGTCAATTTTAATAATGCTTCAAGAACTCTTTGTTGTTGAGTTGGAAGAGTTAATATAATATCAGTTATTTTATTATGTTCAATTCTATCTTTCGCTCTTCTGACGAATTCTCCACGAACAATTCCAGTTCCTTCTTCATCAGCAATTTCACCAGCAGTTCTAAGTAAATCTAATGCATAACGTGCATCCCCTTCTTCTTTTGCTGCCATAGCTGAACATAAAGGTATAACATCAGTGTCAATAGTATTTTCTTTAAATGATAATGCTGTCCTTGCAGTTAAAATATCAGCTAATTGATCTGCACCATAAGGAGGGAATACGATTTCTTTATCCCTAAATGAACTTATTACTCTTGGTTTTATAAATTTCTTGAAGTCAACATAGTTACTAATAGATAAAATAGATACATTTTCTGTCCTAGATAATGTGTAAAGAATACCATCACCATCTTTTTCAAGTAAAATATCAATTTCGTCTAAAATAACAATAAGAATTAATTTTTTACCGAATACATTCTTTTTGAAAATATCTCTAAAAGTATTAACAACTTCAGCTTTTGTCCAACCTCTATGAGGAACATCTCTTCCTAATTTCTGACAAAGCTGAGCAATTACTTGATATTCAGTGGTATAATCAGTGCATCGGATGTATTCTACTCTAATAAATACGTTTTTATTAGCTGCGGCTTCTAATAACTGTTCTTTAGCAAATTTTGCAGCTGCTGTTTTTCCTGTACCTGTTTTTCCATAAAGTGTAACATCAGATGGAGTAACATTATTAAGAGCTTCGATCCAATATTTAGCAATTTGAGTAATTTGGTCATTTCTGTGGGGTAATTTTTCAGGTAAAAACCTATGATCTAAAGGCTTTTTATCCTTAAAGATTGTTTCTTCATTACCTATCTCATCAAAAATATTTGCCATGTTTTCACTCAATATACAATAAAATTAAAGAATAATTTCAAGTGTAATTCCTAACTTGAAAAAATAATAAATATGGAAAGTGTATTTCCGGTGTAACTATATAATTTTAGTATTAAATAAAGGTATTTATTACAAAATTTAAATTATGTAATAATAATTTAACAAAATATAAAAATTAAACTCATTAAAATAAAATAAAATAAAATAATAAAGTCAAAAAAGACTTTAATTAATAAAAAAATGATAAATAAATAAATATTTAAATAAAACCCATAGAACTAAAATTAAATTAAATATGAAATTGTAAGATTTCCAATGTAAAAGTATTATTTCCTGTGTAAAATCAAAAATTCTTAAAATATTTAAAAACTTCTTAAAAAGGTTTATTTTAAAAATTAAGTTAAAATAAAAGGTTTTAAAAAACTAATAAAATGAGACAGAGATGTGTTTCAAGTGTAAATATATTTTTTCAAAAAACTGAAAACCAAGACATAAACTTCAAGTGTAAAAATTTAAAAACGAATAAGATCCTGTAAAAAACAATAATAAGTTATTTAAAACGTTTTAAATTTAAAAAAGAAAAATTTAGAGACGCGTTTCAAGTGTTGTTTACAGATGAAATATACCCCTTTAATCTTAACATGCCCTCGAAAATGTTTCACTTGAAATATACCTGTCTCTGTCTATAATCAAACAAACATACTATTTTCATTAGGTTCCATATGAGTTGAAGGAGTTACTTGACCAAAAGTTTTTTCAATCAACCATACACATTGAATTTTAGCTTTAAAGACTTTTTTAATGGTCTTGATGAAATCATGTTTTGATAATTCATCAACAAAAAGATCATCTGTTATGATAAATTGTTGTAACATATTATTTTCAATTTTTAAATCAAAATCTACAAGGAATTGATTTAATTCTAATTTAACATTCCATAAAAATTTATCTCTTAGTTTATCTGATGTATCAGCTATTAATTCTAAATGTTCAGGAGCTACTTGTGTAGCACAACCAAAAACAATAACGTCTTCTTTACCATTAGGCTGAATAACATCCATAATATTACCATTTGGATATTCTATAATATAATGAAAATTAGCATTTGGGTCATTTACTTTATCTTTAAACATTTTCTCTTCGATTAACCAATTTTGAATATTTCCTTGAATTTCCATTCTCACACTTCCTTTAATACTATATTTAAATTATTTAATAATAATTTTTAAAATTAATTATATTATTGTT
>JAKSUH010000006.1 GCA_024413395.1 archaeon | reverse complement strand
TTATCTGCGAAGGTTTTCGCAGTTACGTTTTTAGTATTTATACTTATTCGGAAAAATATAAATATAAATTTAGTATAATTTGACATTATTTTTTTTTACAGTTGAAAATTCTTTAATTTTTAGTAGTCTGAAAGAAGTTATTTTGGGGCTTATTTTCCAATGGTAAATAAGGCTTCTACGGTCTTCATTGGCTAATCTAAGACATCGGTTAAAAATCACCATCATATTTACCACCTTAATTTTAAAACAATAATCATTTATTTTAATAGATACTTATAATAAGTATCATTTTAATTAATCACATCTTTTATTTAATTAAAGTAGTGTGATACTTTATATTTCTGTTGGCTGGTGATATGCATGACCCACCAAATATTTAGATTCACCCCCTAAAAAAGCCCGCAGAGGTGTTATTTCAAGTGTAAAAAACAAAGAGAAGATAAAGCTTAACAATACAATTAAAAGCCTATTAATCCTTTAATTATGATATAACTTATTTTGCAATGACTTATTTTTACACTTGAAATATATTTAAATTTTCTTATTTACTAAAATAAACGGCTATTTAACCAAATTAAAAGAAACAAAACAATTTAAAAGAAATAAAAAATTCACTTAGTTACATTACAAGTGTAAAAAGTGTATCAATATTATGTAGTGTGTTAGTATCATTATATATAAAAAAGTAACATTTTATATATTATAACCATAATATATATTTATTACAGAATTGTTTTTTAAAAAAATATTGGAGGCTAATAAAATGAAAGAAAAAAAGAATTTTGGAAAAAAAGATGTAAAAACAAGGAGAGTTAGTATAACTATACTTGAAAAAGACTACAAACAAATACATAGACTTGTAGCACAAAACAAATATCTTAGTTTCTCTGAATTCATAAGAGAAGCGATAAGAATACAGTTAAATGAAAATATAAAAAATGAAGAATTTAAAAAAATAAGTGTAAGTTTACATAACATAGATGTAGCATTACAATAGTAGAATAGATCAATGATTAATAGTTCTTATTAAATATATTAAACATGCTACTTTTTATTCTTTATATCTCTTAACTATATAAACATTATACATGTTAATTATAACATGTATAACTACACCTATATACTTTATATTAGTTTATAAGAAAAATAAGCAATAATAACATAGTTTTAAATAATAATATAGAGGTAATATATGTCCAAGTTGATTGTTAATCAGAAATGTATTTTAGATCTTTTTAGTGATAAAAAACAACATTTCTAATTCCAGATTACCGAAGACCTTATGCTTGGGGGAGAAACAGAATGTCAAACTTTGTGGGATGATTTATTTAATTTTACCTTTCCGGAAAATGATGTTTCTAAATTTGATGATAATAAAAATGAATATTTCCTAGGCCCGATTGTTACATTTAAAAATGGTGATAAATTAGAAGTTATTGATGGGTAACAACGTTTAACTACATTAATGCTTTTACTTCGTGCATTCTACAAAAGATGTAAACAATCAAAAGGCGAACAGGTTAAAACAACTGAAAAACAAATTGAACAATGTATTTGGGAGACAGATGCTTTTAAAAAAGTAAATATGGAAGTTTTAAAGATTGAATCTGAAGTTGGCACTGATGATGATAAAGATGAATTTTTAAGAATCTTAAGAACTGGTGAAGTAGATAAAAAGAGTAAAAGTGGGTATGCAAAAAACTATCTGTTCTTTGAAGAGAAAATTAATGAATTCAGATTTGAATATCTTGATATTATTTACCAGTTAGAGTTATGAATTTTTGTATTCTACTTCTAATTGAAGCAGAGTCCAAAAATATGGCATTAAGAATCTTTTCTACATTAAATGATAGAGGCAAACTATTATCTGATGCAGATATTTTTAAAGTGCAATTCTATAAATATTATTCTGATAAAGGTGGAATTGAGAAAGACAACTTCATTAAGAGATGGAAAGAACTTGAAATATTATGTAATGACCTTTTCTCTTCTACAACTAATAGTTCATTAGATGAAATACTCACTAGTACATGTATTATGAAAGAGCAAAGAAAGGAATTAGATCTTCAACAACAGAAGCTCTACGTAAATTTTATGAGCGAGAAGGATATACATTTTAAGGAATGATGAACATTTGAGAACTTAATTGATTTAGCTAACTTTTGGATGATGTTGAAATTCAGAATAACGATAAATTTTCTCTTGATGTTTTAAAAAGACTATTTATGGTAAATAGGAATAATCTTGAGGATGAAAAGTTCTGCCAATTCTTAGATAAGATTATTGCTTTCATTTGGACATATGCAATTACTAATCCTGGTGTTAATGCATTAAGGTCTCCTGTTTATGCTGAAATGATTAAGATTGTTAAAGGTCAACCGGTGCCTTTTGATGGTTATTTATTTAGTGAAGAAAGAGTTAGAAAATCTTTTAATAACTATGAATTTAATAATTATAGGCTAATTACAAAAATCAATGTTAACTTGGTGGGTATCCAAAAAACCTGAACAACAACTTTTGAAATTAGAAACTAAGTTTGATATTGAACATATTTATGCTAAAAATCGTTATGAGAAAGAACACACTCTTTCCAATCGTAATAAAGTAGAAAATTTAGGAAACAAATCTTTTTTAGAGAAATCAATTAATATTCGTGCTTCAGATTATTGTTTTGTAGATAAACGTAATTATTATTGTGGACTAAAAAATAGTCGTAACAAAGCAAATGAAGGCACTAATATTTATGAATTAAGATTCATGGCTGAAACAAAATCTGATTTCACAGAACAGGATATTGAAGAGCGTTATGATATATTGATTGTTTCATTGAGTTTTTGAATAACAACGATTTGATTAGAAAGAATAATATTTTCTAAAGCTATTTAATAATTAATGTTAATGTTGATTAAATCAATAGTTACTTTTTATTATTTATTTAATAGATTGACTTTAACATTAACGGTGGTGTTTTAGAAAATGAAATTCAGTTTCAGTCCTTGTATTTTGCAATTCATTTGATCACCTATAGAGTATAAGTCTGTAAATATCCAACTTGGATCGTATGCTATAACATTTCCATCTCCACACCAGATTGATCTTACATTACCTGAAGTTGTGTCTGCTACTGATGCAGGATTCTGTTAATCCCGTTTCCTGAAGTATGTTTCTTATGCCTTAACCTTAACTTAATATGGCCAGTACCGCTTACACGATATTTAACATGGACAAACTGCACATCATAACCTAAGCTTTTGGCAGTACGATAATAAACTTGTCCCCAGTCTACACAGTTGGAACCTTTACCTTGACTAGCATCTGTTATTGTTTTCTTGTCTGTTTTTTGTGAATCGAAGTACTTGAGATATAATTTAATCTTTGATATAATAGCTAAAGCCTCATCTATATTAGTTCTTTTAAAGTTGAAAGTTTTGATGAATATCTTCATTGTGCTATCGTTATAGTCTGGAAAGGTTGACATCCTATATACTAGCTGGATATCTTTTATTAGCTGTGATATATGCTTCTGTTCTTATGGCCATGTCCACATATTCAGTTTTATCGATTTGTATTCCATTCTTTAGTGTTACATAGTTTGGAAGGAAATCTAAAGACTTGTTATCTTTAATGGCTGCCATTGTATACATTGCCACTAGCTTATCATTGCCTAATTTTTTCGTGCACTTTTCAATATCCTCGCAGTTACCTTTTAAATTGAGTATTTGGTAGTAATCAAGTTTCTTATATTTCTTTTTGTTCTGGAGTAGCCAATAGCATATGGGAGTTCATAGCTTGGCAGAATTGTGTCCAGCTTATACTATTACTTGACATATTATATTATTTATATAATATAGTATTATTATTTTATACATCATGTCAATAATAGCGATTGCAATCCTGTTGTAACCCATGAAATTTTCACCCTGAAATCTGAGTTGCAATAAATTGCAATTTTTAATTATTAGTTTGTTCAATATTTTTTAATATATCTTTAAAAAATGAACAATTGTATTTTTAAAAAAAATCAAATTTAACGTCTTGAAGAAATTGCAATTATGAGTTGCAACAGTTGCAATTTAATTACAATACATATAAATTATATGATTTTGTATATGTTATAATAAGGATAGTGGAGTGAATATATATGGAGGATAAAAACTTTAAAAAATCAGAAGAACCATTTGGTCAGGAATTTGAAGTTAAGAAAAATACTAATAATGCAAATAGGATAGGGTTCAGTAATACGTTATTTAGCATTGGTGAAAAAGTATATATATTATCTGCACAACAGCACTTTGACTTAATCAAAGAAATGGATAAAGTCGATGAATATAAAGATAGGATAAAAGAACTTGAAAATATAATATCTAATAACTCAGATAAGAATAATCTTGAAGAGTTGAAAGAAAAACTTCAAGAAAAAGAGGTTATAATATCAAATTTAAAAACTAAACTTGACACGCTTGGAAAAGAAGTTAAAACATCCAAACATGAAAAAGAAATAAAAAAATTGAAGAAAGATATTGAATCTCTTGAAGATAAGGCTGATTATTGGAAAAATGAATATAATGAACTAGCTGCTGCAAATGAATCTTTAATTGAGGATAATGAACAATTGAAAAAGGATAATAGTCAAATTAATGGTAATAATAAATTAATCACTGCCCATATTCAAGGATTAAATAATGATTATAAACAAGCAAGACAGGAGATACAATCTACTTTTGAAAATAGGGAAAGTGAATTAAAAGAAACAATTGAAAAGCAACAAACACATATAGATGAATTGAGTAAAAAATTAGAATCTTTATCTGGTCTTAAAGAGTACATTCCACCTAAAGAACATTATGAGTCTCTTGAAGAATTAAAAGATAAAATTAAAGAAATTGAAACAGAATTAAATAAAGTTAATGCTGAAGTTGACCTTAAACTTACAAATCAGAAATCTGACATAGAACTTAAGCATACTGAAGAAAAAGCACAAATGTTATTGGTTTATACTCAAGAGTTAAATGCTTATAAACTAAAATACAATGGACTGGCTAAAGATTACAATCATTTACTTGGAGATACAAAGTCATTAACAAGAATCAATACATTTTTTAATGGTAAACATAATCTCATTCTCAAAGATAAAGAATCTGTTGAACTTGAAGTTATTGATGTGGAAAAAGAACCTACTGAAACAATTGAATATGTTCCTAAAAGATAAAGTTATATTGATTTAAATAATTTAGTACTAAAATAAGATGATTTTGTTAATATGGTTTCATTAAAGAAATATTTAAATAAGGAATAAGAACCCGTTTTATCCTAATGATTCTTTTAAAGTTGTATTTTTAAAAGAACTAGGATTAAATCAACATCAATTGATTTATTAACTGAAATAATAAATGATAATCCTATGACTTATGATCACATTAAAATGTTCAATAAATCAAACTACTGCTGAGAGGGATTTTAGAAAATTAATTGAATTTAATTTAGTTAAAATATTGCTAATATGTGGTATGGATAAAAATATTGAAGTGCATCATCTTGAATCATAAAAATAATGTCGAATGTCGATTAATCATTAATAATGGACTTACTCTTTGTCATTGGTATCATAAAAAGTATCATGCTATTTATGATTTAGAAAACAGTAATGTTGTGACATTATTAAAGTTTTTTAAAAAATACAGATTTTAAATATAAATGAATTTAATATTGGTGGTCAAAAGACAAACTTTTATGTTGATTTAAAATTCACTACTGATTTAAATCTGATGATATAATAAGAGCACTTAAAATTAGTTTATAAGTAAATTCGCTTTATATTATTTGCTTTATCAAAATCTGAATCGAAAGAAACGATGTGGGTAACATTAAATTGTTTCATAGATTCAAGAATTGTACAATCACTAAAATTAATACTAAAATCATAATCTTTACAAGTGTTTAATGATTTATTATACTCTTCAGTGGTTAAGTAATGAATATTGTCCATATTATATATTAAATCGATAATTGTATCTCTATACTTTTCATATCTTTTCTTTTTCAATTTATTCAACATTTCTAACAATACAGTACTATTTATGAGTGTCTCTTCTTCATCAATATATTCTAGCAATTGTACTGCTTTTTCATGATTCTTTTCCATTACATTAATCAATGATAAAAGATAACAGGTGTCAATAAATAACATAGTTAATAACCTTTATATGATTTTCTTTTTTCTTCAACAGAATATATCATTTATCCATCAGGTACAATTCCTGAAAATTTTTTTAAATTATTTCCTTTTGGATTATCATGTTTTAATAAGTTTTCAAGTTCATTTAAAGTCATAACAGGCTTATTTGAAGTGGAATCTCTTTTAATACCTTCAATAACATAACGATTTAATAAATCTTGTTGTTTAACGCCCAATTCAGTACTTTTAATTTTTAATTGTTGCTTAACATCTTCATTAATCCTAATAGTAGTTGCCATAATAAAACCTTCTCAATTTGTATACTAATATATGATAATTGTATATTAATATACTTTACTATGTAACATAAATTACAAGTTATCAATATCTCAGTTGTGGATTCACTCACGATGCTTGCCAATAGCCACCTAATTAATATCCATAATTATTTAAATTATGATTAAATAAAAAGGAGTACTTAAATTAAATATTTTATGATGAAATTTCGTATGGTAAAACCTATCGCAAAACTCCAGGTTTTGAAGGTGAGGATGCACTTGATGTTTTAAAAGAAATGCAAGAAATGCCTACACAAGAAGATTCAGAGTTTGCAAAAGAAATCCGAAATCAGAGAATTGTTTTATTCTCAAGATTGCAGGTATCTCATTGTTTTCAATAATGTTTAACTTTTCATGTATTTTATTTTTTAGTTTCTTTATCTTCAAGGATGTTTAATTTCATTGCATCTGTTAAAATGGATACATATCCAACAATTGTTCCATCGCAAACTACCAAATGTGTTAAGTTCAAATCATATTTTGTTGATTCAATACATCATTTTTTAAAAAATTTTTAAATCCTTTCACACTCAAAATCATCTAAGTTATGGAAATTCCATTTTTTAAATCTATTCTTAATATGATATAATTTTTAAAACTAAAAATATGGTGTGCTGCTAAATCTTTTTTTGATCCACAGCATTGACATGTGAAATTACACATTTCTTTAATCAATTTAGCCCATTTTTTAGAGCATATGTATCCCTCACATCTTCAACAACTTTAGCATCTTTTAAAAAGTTCAAATTCTTCTTTACTAACATAAATGGGAACTTTTTTATCTTCAAGAATATTTAAGTTATTTTTTGGCATGACTTATCAACTCTTAAATAACATATTGTTAGGGATTATAATTAAAATTTAATAATATTTCTGTTATGAATCCAAGATCATCAATTTCTTTGAAATAATATTTGCTGGTCCTTCCAACATTTGGCGGAGATCATAAAATGACCTAGGCTTAACTGCATCAAGATTCATCAAACCATAATTCTTCAATAGCTTAATATTTCTGTTTCGTATTTTCCAAGTTTAGATTTCTGTACATTAGTAGTTACAGTCTTTTCTTTATTATCAAATATCTTTGCAATCTGTGATGAATCAATAGATACGGGATTCAATTAAAAGTAGTGTTATTTCTTTTCCTCTAACTGTTATTGTTGTTGGATGTGAATTTTCAGTATCTAATATTAGTTTCATTGTATGCACTCCAATATTTTTATTACTATTATAAATTCATCACGAACATCTTTACGCATAAATTCAATCAATGGATAGAAATCATACATCTCACCGTCAGGACCTAAAGGTGCAACGGTTGTTCCTGTAGTCCTTGAGTATAATAATTTCATTCCAGGATTTATGTAGTCCATACCAATGTAGTCTTATCACCCATTTCAGAACCACCATCACAGACAGCAGTTCCGAGAATATCAATATTATCCACACCATAGCTTTGAATAGTTTCTACTGGTTCAATTTGTCTGTTAGAAGAGAATAAATCAGATTTTAATGTAGTGAGAGAATTATAGCTGATAGCCATGCTATTTAAGTTGATAAATCTTCCTGCTGATTCTTTGAATTTCTCTTGAGCTTTAAGGATGGTCATACCAGTATCATCACCAGATTCAAAATCATATTTGGCAACATTGTTTGAATTGGTGATCATATCAATAGCTGCTTTTTCAATACTTCTTCCGATTAATATGCCCGCATCTTGGAGTATATCATTAACGGAGATTAAATTGGAATCTAACATTTTATGCAGAAATGTTTAAGACACCACAATAGAATCTATACTAATGGTTTCGCTTATTGGTTTTCTAACGTTTAGTTCTTAAGGATTGCACATGGTGCAATGTCTTTTGCCTCACCAAGTATGCCGCTTTGAATAGCTTCCTCAATATTAACTCTCTGAGACATGTAAGTATAATATTGGCTATTTTATTCAATCTCTTGCTTTGGTAATAATCTGGTGAATTTCATCCATTTAGCTGAAGTGTCTGCAACAATCTGTGCCATTACTTCATTTTGTACTATCATCATTTCCTTTAGTTAACATTTAATATATCCTCCTAAGGTCTGCATGTACCTTTCAAAGCAAGACCATGCTTATTTAATAATATTCCGACTTTACTTTGTGTAAATAATTTGGTGTATTGAGGTAACTCATCGTATATATCCTTATGCATGATTTCCATGATAAGATAAAAGTCTGCAATGTTTTCATCACTTGTAATAGGTTCAGTAGTTGTACCGATGATTTGGAGTACAGTACAGTTAGAGGAGCATTTCTTAAATCGAAACCAATATACTCTTTACACCTACAAGTGATCCACCGTCAGCTGTGTAGTTCCCAAGAAATCAATGTTGTCAATACCATTAGCTTTGGATATCTTCAACAGGTTACACCAGTTTATTATTCATGTATGCTAATTGCTTAACATGCGATAAGGTTTTATATGACTTAGCCACTATTGTTAAGTCTGCTCCAGCTCCAGCATTACCCTTGAATGCTTCTTGAGCTGCAATAACAAATTGACCGAATGCTTCCATTGTGTCTTCAGTTTGCATTGTATTATATTGAGGAACTTGATTTGAATTAAGGTATTGCTAACTTTAATCTTTTTGCGGTTTCATCAGTAATAGTTTGAGCTATTACCTCATTTTGAACTTAGTATCATTTCCTTTTGTTATCATTCATTATCACCATCTATTCGGTTATATCGTAAGGTCTGAATAATTCAATGTAATTGTATGAGTCTGAGCTTTCAACAGGATGCATTGCAATATATTCACCATCATCAGATTTAATAGCTCCTGTTGATGTTAATGCGATTCTATCATTAACTGCAATGTTTGATAAACCACTAGCTAATTTTAATCTAAATAATGGCCTAACACTAATATAAAAGTTTTTCTTCTACCTCCAGTCATGGTGACTGGATCGTTAACTGCAATGCCTAATATGATTTGGGAATCCTCATCGGTATATTTTTTAACAGTTGTTTTTCCGATATTGGAATTTTCTGATAATGTTACAGCATCATCAACTGATTTTTTCTCCAGAATACTCATATCCCAGTGTTTCTCCAGTTAGAGTTGTAACAGTAGTTTCAGTAATAGTACCTTTCATCTAAAAGGAATGTAATGACTTCTCTTTTCTTTCTTCAAGTAAAATAATTAAATCTGCCATTAGATGTCCTCCGTTAAATTTTGATATTACTTAATTATTATGTTATATAAATATCTCTATATAATAGCTACTTTTTAAAAAATTAAAATGAGTTGACATTGACAGTATGTTAATGTATATGAAAGGATAGAATAGAAATAAGTCTTGATAAGGATAATTAAATTGACAGTTATAGAGATGACTTATTTATATTGAAAACAAACTTGGAGTGAATGCTTTGTTTTCTACATATAATCTTTATTCTTAATCCTATAAATTATTTTCATTATCAATAATAGTTTTCTCTGGATTTAACTATTTTTTAGTAACTTTTATAAACAAACGTGTATAAACAGTTATAATACAACTATTATTCATACCTTATGATGTAATCTACATACTACTTGTTATTCAACATATTGGGAATGAATGATGAAATGTGTCAGTAATGGTGCTTTTTAACAGATTGAAATGTAAAGAAATCTGGTGACATCATTATATGGAGGAATACATAAATGGCAAGAGACTATGAGAACTATTCTAAAGATGCCTTGATTGTTCATATACATGAACTTGAAAAGCAGCTCAAGAATACTAAGTATGGATTATACTGGGACAAGAGTATTGAACAAGAACGTGTGGTTTATGAGTGTAAAACCAATATCCCTGTGTTACAGAGGCAAAAAGATTTATGTATAATGAAAGATGAACAGGCCGACACACATATTTTAATTGAAGGAGATAATTTTCATGCACTCACCGCAATGAATATGATGTGTGGGAACGAAGGATTTGTTGATGTAATCTATATAGATCCTCCATATAATAGAGAAGAAAATGATTTTAAATACAATGATAATTATGTGGAAAAAGAAGGCGGATACCGCCATTCAAAATGGCTATCTTTTATGTCTATTAGATTAGAGATTGCAAGAAATTTGTTATCAAATGATGGTGTGATTATAGTTAATATTGATGAACATGAAGATGCACAACTTCAATTATTACTTGCACAAATATTTGGTGAAAACAATCGTTTAGGCACTATTATTTGGAATAAGATGAATCCAAAAGGTGATGCTCATGGAGTATCAAGCCAACACGAGTCTATATTATGTTATGCAAAAAATATGGCTGCATTTCTTGAAAATAATAATACCTGCAAAAGGATGAAACCAAATGCAGAAAAAATTCTACGAAAAGCTAATACACTATTTAAAAAAATAGGAAAAAGAGTAATTCCTGAGGATGTTGCTGCAGCAATAAAACCATTCAATTATCCTAAAGAAATTAAAAAAGATTTTTATGTTACATATGATTTAGAGTTGGTGAATAAAGAATTTCAAAATTGGCTAAATAAACAAAACTTTTCAAGTGGAGAAAAAGCATATAGATATATTGATGAAGAAGGAAAAGTATATCGTGGTGTTTCTATGGCCTGGCCAAACAAGAAACAGCTCCAGATGAGTATTTCATACCATTAATACATCCAGTTACAGGAAAACCATGCCCAGTTCCTGCTCGTGGATGGAGAAACCCTCCTAGTACAATGAAATCTCTTCTTGAAAGTGGAAGGATATTATTTGGTAAAGATGAGAACAAACAACCAGAACGTAAGTATTTTCTTGAAGAAAATATGTTTGAAAACACTCCATCAATATATGAAAATGCAGATAGTGCAGATAAAATGTTAAAAGAGATGAATATAGCATTTGAATATCCAAAACCTGTCAGTGAAGCTATATATGTTTTAAGTAACATTCATCCAAATCCTAAAATCATAATGGATTTCTTTGCAGGATCAGGTACAACTGGTCATGCAGTACTTGAACTCAATAAAAGAGACAATAGACATAGAAAATTCATACTGTGTACAAACAATGAAAATGACATTTGCACTGAAGTTACATATCCACGCATACATACAGTTATTAATGGAAGATGTCAAGATGGCTCAGAATATGATGAAGAAATATGTGCAAATTTGATGTACTATAAAACATATTTTATAAAAGATTCCAAAGATACTGATCAAGCTAAGTATTCTTTAGTTGAGAAAGTTGATGAATTATTATGCATCATTGAAGAAACATACGTTGAAAAAGAAAGAACAAAGTATTATTCTCATTATGAAACACTTACTGGTGATAAACATACATTTATTTATTCAGATTATTATAGTACAGAACCCTTCTCTGATTTCATCAAATTGATTGATAGTACAGAGGGTAATAAAATCATTTACATGTTTTCAACAGATAATATCATTGATGAAAAATTGTTTGAGAACATTAACAATGTTACCATAAAGCCAATACCTAACAAAATTTATGAAATTTACAAAGAGATAGTAGAGAATATAAAAAGGAGTGAATCTTAATGTTGTACAATCTTAAAACATATCAACGTGATGCGGTAGATGAAATCAAAGAATATTTTGATTTAAACTTTAATAAAAAAAGAAAAAAAATTGTTTTAAAATCGCCAACTGGAAGTGGAAAGACACTGATGATTTCTTCAGTCATTGAAGAGGAAGTTGCTGAACGGGAAGAAGATAATTTCTGTTTTGTATGGGCTTCCATTGGTAAAGGAGAATTACAGAAACAATCTTACAATAGTGTTAAATCATATGTACAAGGTTATCCTGTTTGTACTCTTCTTGAAGAAGATTTTTTCGGCAATAGGCGTTTTATAAAAAATAAAGAAGTTGTTTTTGTTAATTGGGAAAAGCTCATCTCAAAAGATAGAGGAACTAGACAATGGAAAAACAATTTGATGAAAGATAGTGAAGGACATAATTTTCTTGATGTCATTAACCAGACAAAAGAAAATGGTACGAAGATTATATTAATAGTCGATGAATCACACATTGGCTCAAGTTCTAATACTCGAATTGCAGAATTCAAAGACCAAATTCTCAAACCTGATATGACTCTTGAGATGTCTGCTACTCCTTCTTCTGATCCTGATGTTTTTGTTAATCCACTGCATGTTATTGATGAAGGAATCATTAAAGAAGATGTAATTGTAAATGAAGGTATTTCAGAAGAAGATAGAACACTTGCAGAAAAAGATTCGGAATTATTAGTACTTGAAAGTGCAGAAGCAAAAAGACAAGACATTATTGCTGCATATAAAGAAGTTGGAGCTAATGTTAATCCTCTTGTTTTAGTACAAATTCCTAACACTGATGCTGGAGAAGCAAAAAAACTTGTTGTTAAGGATTTTCTTAGTGATAAAGGAATAACCGAAGAAAACGGTCAGCTCAAACTATGGTATGACAATAAATGTAATTTTGACAAAAATGCAATTAAACATAATGATGATGAAACAAACTATTTGATTTTTAAAACTGCGGTTGCTACAGGATGGGATTGCCCTCGTGCCCATATTCTTGTAAAATTTAGAGAAGGCCAATCTGAAACATTTGAAATTCAAACTATTGGAAGAATATTAAGAACAGCAGAAGCCAAGAAATATGAAAATCCAATACTTGATAATGCATATATTTTTACAAATATTACCTCTTTTGAAACTACTCAAGACTCTTATAATCCCAATAGAATAAAAACAGAATTCTCTTATATGAGAGAACCATACACAAAATATTCTGTCTGGGAACAAACAGTATTAGAATCTTTTTATCGTTCTAGAAAAGGAGATTATAATGCTGCAGATTCAAGATTCAATGAATATTTTGAAAAGGAATTCATGGCATATTTCAATCTCACAGAAGAAGACAAGTATCTCCCATGGAAAGAGAATGCTAAAAAGCTTGAAGCAAAAGGAATGAATTTAAATATTAAAACTGAAGATTCAATGATTACTGAAACTGTAATTAATGCAAAAGATGTTGATAATGCTCAATCAATATCTGGAGATACAGTAACTGTCCGTATGTCAGAGAATGATATTCAAGCAGTGTTCTATGAGATTATCAAAGCAAATCTAAATGGTCTTGCATATATAAGATCCAAATCACCAATCAATACTGCAGTTATAGATGTATTTAGTAAATTCTACAATGCATTTAGTAGAAACAGGAAAACTGCTGCAACACATAAATTAATGGTTCAAAATCATGAAATATTTGCAGTAATAATGAATAATACAACTACAAAGTTCAGAGAAACATGGCAAGAAGAAGCAGGCCTTAAAGGAACATATTATGATTTCAAAATGGAAGATAAACGTGGGTACAGTATGGATACTCATAAGATTCTTAAACTTGAGAAATCTCTTTATCAGCCACTCAGAGTTTTAATAACGAATCCTGAAACAGGTGATGTGAATGGACTAGAAAAAAGATTCTTAACTTATCTGAATGATAGTGAAAATATAGAATGGTTCTGGGAGAACGGAACAGAATTAATGAGAATCAACTTTGGTATTCCTTACAACAATGGATTAAGTACATTCCAACCAGATTTTATTGTGAAATTCAAAAATGGAAATGTTGGTATATTTGACACTAAGCCAATAGCTTATAATGTTGAAGACACAACTGTAAAAGCTGAAGCCCTATGGAAATTCATATCAGATACCAATAACAATAGAGGACGTTTGCCAAAAGTTGTTGGTGGAATCGTTGTTGAAAAAGGCGGAGTATTCTATTACTACAACGAAGAGAAATATGTCGATATGGATGAAGATAACTCTAATTGGCATTCATTCCCCGAAATCTATTAAAAATATATTAAATATTAACGTTGCAGTATGTACTGCACATTCATCTATTCTTTTTACATAATTAATAATCATTAATTAAATTTTTAGTTATTTTCTCACCTATCAGTTAATCTATATAGTCTACCTTTTCTTACTTCAGGATTAATACATTCAACCAGTTCATGTTTTTTTAATTGTTTAAGTACGGCAGATATATGATTTTGAAGAATATCTGAATCTTTAGCTATTTGTGAGGTCTTGATGATTACAACTTTAATATAGTTATTGATGGAGAGTTAATGGATTCATTGATAAACTTGGTGAAATTCAAAAAGAAAATAGATGACAGCTGTTCTGATGAATATACTCTTAAAACTATTTATGGCGATGGATAAGATGCTAAATTTATTTTAGAAAAGAATTAAGTCAAGGCAATACAATGACTTAGATATTTTTAAAGAAAATAATATTGAATTACCTACTATAGAAGATGCTGATGAAATAGCTAATCCAGAAGTTGTTGCTAAATTTACAAATGAAGACTGGAATTGGTATGTTGTAGCAGGAGATAAACTTAAAAATGGTGATTACTTATTATTTGGATGGGTAGATGGAATCTATCCTAATTAGGAAGATTCACATTAAGCCAATTAAAAGAAGCTTCTGCAACATTAACAACTGATTTTGATAATATTGCATATGACTTAAAAGAGAAATTATGAGCTCCTAACAAAATAAATAGTATCATCATAGCTACTTAATGCATCATATGCTGCTTGTGTCATGAATCTGAATTTTTCGAACACTCAATATTCCACACCCATATATACTGACCCTGTTGATTTTGCTAAATACATTTGATATTACAACCACTTCCAGTAGCTTGATTGCCGAAATACAAATCTTCTGACAATACTGTGTCATCATCATAGGTAACGAATTTAAAATATGGATATTTAATTTTAGAAAAAACATCTACCTTAATTAATGCAATACCTAATCTGCCGCCTTTAACTTCAATCGGATATGGAACTTCATGAATCATGGTCTGGCCTGTAATGCAGTTATACTCATCAAAGTTTTTGCCGAAAGTGTAAATTATTGTTTGATCTGTTTTTGTTCTTTTTCTGTAGTACCAGCCAAGAGCAATATCAAATTCGCATTCCAATAACTTGATTAAGGTATCGCGTGGAAGCTGAATATCTGAGTCCACCATTAACACATATCATATTCACCAGTCATTGAGTTTTTAACTATTTGATTTCTTGCCTTAGTGCAATCATAGCCTGAAACATAATCAAAGTACTTATCCACCAGAACTATATTAACATTAGCTTTATCGATTCTGTTTTTCAAAACTCCTGAAGTGTAACCATCAAGTTTAACAGCATATCTTGCATTAGCTATGGCCTTGTTGATTACAGGAGGAAGTGTATCAATCAAATCAAGGCCAGTATTGATTCCATCAGTTTTAGGCTGCCTTTCATCCTCGCCCCAATAGCTGTGCTTAGTATTGTACTGCTCTACTCTATTATTGAGCAATCTAGTTTTTATAAAAGAAGTAAGTCCCATTTTAACCGTTTCCAAAATTAACTTTACAGTTGAAATATATATTTATTATTATATTATCTATATAAACAAAATAATAAATTTTTAAGGTGGAAATAATAACAATATTAATTAAAAATAATAATTAAGTATAATGTAACATAATTAATATATAATACAAAAGTTAAAGAGGATTCATATTGTTTTTTAAAGATTGGATTAAACTAGAACAAGAATCATCAATCAATAATTGTAAAGTATTAAGATTTAGTGAAATACCTGATGCAAGAAAAAAAATTTACTTGAAATTAATTGAACGAATAATAGAACATTATTCTAATCCAAAACGTATAAATAATTATCTTAAAGAAAGAAAATTTTCAAAATTAGAAAATTACATTAATAAAAGAATTCCAACAGACCCCATTCATGAAAAAGGAGATTTTGGAGAAATCTTTGGAACAGAATATCTTAAACAGTTCCATAATTACACATTTCCCATTTTAAAATTAAGACATAAAACCAAGATTAATAAGTCTCTTGAAGGTGAAGATATTATTGGATTTTATATAGAAAATGATGAAATTACAAAAATATGTGTTGGTGAAGCGAAAGTTAGAAGTAATAGTGATTCGGAAGCCATAGTGGAAGCTATTAATCAATTAGAAGACTCATGTACTCCTCATCCCATTATGATAAAATTTTTTTCAGATAGAGTTTATGAAAATGACGAAGAATTAGCAGAAAAAATTGAAGATTTACTGTCTCCTGAATTCTTTAATCAAATAATAAAAGACAGTTGGATTTTTTTCATTACTGGTTTTAAACCTAGGAATTTTAAAATAAAAGATAATGAATTAAATAATCTAGTATTAATTAATATGCATTTTGAAGATTTGAATAAATTCGTACCCACTCTTTTTGAAGATTGTAGAGGTTATTACCAATGAAAAGTAACTTATTTTATGAAAAAAATTTAATTGAAGGAGACAATCCTAAAATTGAAGAATTTATCAATCACTTATTTCTATCCTTAGAACATGAAATCAACTATGACTTTGATGAAGAATTAATTGAAAAAAGTTATTATAACGCTTATTTATTAATTTTTAATGCATTACAATTACTAAAATTTAAAAATAAAAATGAAATTAATTTATACCTCATTAAAGCTGCAGAAACATTAGAAACATTGTCTATATTAAACCATCCAAAATTAAATAAAGAAGAATTAATTTTTGACTCAATGATTACATATTACATTTCAAATAATTATCCAAGAGCTTACGTACTATCTAAAGATAATGAAAATATAGAACTACCAAAATACAAAGAAGCTATTTTTATATTTATGAATAAAGATTTTCATAAACTGAGAAATTTAATTTTAAAAGAAATAAATTCAGATGATTACAATGAAGATTTACTAATCAAAAAATTAGAATCAAATGAAATTAGTAATTTTGATGCTTTAGAAAAAATGGTTTCCTATTCTATTTTTAAAGCATTAAATAATGTTCTAAACTTCTTATTATTAGGAGATAATGTATTTATTGATGATAGCTTATATTCATTAGATAAATATAAAAACATATCTTTAATTCATAATTTAATTGATTATTGGTGGGTTATATCATGCCTTGAAATTATTATTAAAGAATTATATGAAAATAGTTTATGGAATCAATTGAAACCATTTTATTCAGATGAAAATGAAGAATTAAACAATAAATTAACAAATTATATTTTCAATTATGCTAATAGAAAAACACCCATTGTGGAGTTATGGCCATCACAAACAAGTGCAATTCCAAAAATTTTAGAAAATGATGAAAATCTAACTATTAAAATGCCCACTAGTGCAGGAAAAACATTCATTGCAGAATTATTGATATTAAAATATTATATGCAAGGAAACTTCTACAATAATGGAAAAGTTATTTACATCTCCCCCTTCAAATCGCTTTCTAATGAAATAGAATCTTCATTAAAATCAAATTTAAATATTTTAGACTTAAAGATTTCTGATTTTTATGGGGGTTTTGATTCAAACGAATATGAAAAATACTATTTTGAAGACCTAGATATTCTAATTGTTACGCCAGAAAAGTTTGATGTTTTATTAAGAATGAATCCTCATTTAAAAAGGATATAGGGTTGATTATTGTTGATGAAGGCCATATCATGGGTACTTACAATAACAAGTTAGATAAATATTCTGTTAGATCAACTAAATTTGAATTTTTCATGTATAGATTAAAATATATTTAAAAATACAAGAATAGCTTTTATCTCAGGAGTATTAAATAATATTAATGATTTTTCAAAATGGTTATCCAATGATGTAACTAATTTAATTGATGAAAATTGGAAACCTACAAATATTTATGTTGGTGCTTTATACTGTAAAAATGACAAAGCATATATCGATTACTTTTATAAGAATTATAATAAATTACCTAAAACATTAACCTATAAATTCATGGATTATATCACTAAAGATTGTTTCATTAATTCAAAAAGACAAAATGATTTTCCATATAATGACATTGAAGCTTTAGCTTTATCATCAATAAAATTTGCTAAAGAAGGTCAAACATATATCTATGCTCCAAAAAAGAAAGAAATAACTAAATTATCTAAAACAATTATTAAAATAATGAAAATAATAAATCCCAAATGTTATGATTTTACTCTAAACATTTCAAGTGACGATGAGGATATTATCTATCTAAAAAAAGTGATTAATGAAGAATTGGGTGAAAAATCTGAATTAATGACTTATTTAAATTATGGATTCCTCATTCATCATGCTGATTTACCAGATAGAGTAAAGATACATATTGAACAAGCTTTAAAAAATAAAAAAATCAAATTGATAATTGCAACAAGTACTTTAGTTCAGGGAGTTAATTTTCCATTTAAAACTATTATTTTTAAAGGATTATATATAAAAAACCTTATTGATTACTCAACCTTTTTTAATATTTGCGGGCGTGTTGGTAGAGCTACTGAAAAAAATAATGGTCAAGTATTATTATTTTTAGGAATTATGGAAAAAAAGAATTATAAAAAGAAAATAAAACTTCGTTCAACCTTTCGTAAATTTTTTGAAAATGATTCTTATCAATTGAAATCGATTATCGAACCTTTATTAAAGAAAATTAAAAAACAATATAAGGCTACTACTTATTCAATCGAAGAATATTGCTTAAAATTAATTGACAATATTGATATATCAGAAGTATTTAATTATGAGGAAATAATGAATATTAATGAAATAGATACACAATTATTAGCATTTATTGAGGAAGAAGATGATGAATTAAAAATATTAGAGAATTTCATTAATGTTTCACTGCATCATGTACAATTTAAAAAGAAAGAAGAACAAGTATGTTTAAAAGGATTTATTAATTCAAGGTTAACATATTTAAAAAAAGAATTTAATGAAACTTCAGTTAGATCTAGAGCATATAATATGGGATTATCATTAAAAGATTGTAAATATATTGAAAATAACTATGACAAATTAAAAAACTTATTTTTACAATCAAAAGATTGGGATGAATTTCAGAACCATGAAAAATCTGATTTATTATTAAAGATTGCTTTAGAAATGTTAGAATTAGATACATTATATTATGAAGATGAAATAGATAGAAAAAATAAAATTTTAAGAGAATGGATTGCAAACACTCCCATTCTTAATATTGCTGATGAGGCATTAACTGAATCAGAAGTTAATAAATTTATTAACTTTTGTAGAACTATGATTCCTTGGGCTATAACTAGTATATTAAACTTTTTTAGATTAAAAGAGCCTAAAATTCAAATACCAAAAATATGTGAATACTTCTCAGAAATGTTTAAGTATGGGATATTTAATTTGAAAATTGTAATATTAATGCCTTGGGCTAATAATAACTATGAATTCTGTAAAAAATTATCAAAACATATAGAAAAAGAAGAATTGAATTTTAATAAATTACATTTAGAACTAGAATCATTATATGATAAATTACAGAGTGAATGGAGTAAAGAAGAAATGAAAGAATTTGAAAAATATTTAAATCCATTTTCACATGAATATGAAGAAACAATGGAAACAATCATTACATTGGAGGACAATATAAGAATAAATTCAGGAGAGTATATTTATATCTTAAATAATTTAAATAATATCTCATTATATGATTTAGAAGGGAATTATATTATTAATGTTGATTATGAAAATATAAATATTGAGAATATTTGGAAGATAAAGACTCTAGAAAATAACAAGTTAATTTTGAAATTATTATAAAGGTTATATAATAATAAATTATTCTAGTAAATATAAAATTATAAACATTAACATTAAAAATTTAATATTCCAAACGGCTATTGCAATTTTGTTGCAATTAATACAATTCCTGGAAAAACAGTTGCAACTTTAAAAAAAGTTATTTAGAATTAATATTACCATATAACTTATTTATATCATCTATATTCAAATTATAGTGAGCTAAATTAATTAAAACAAATCTAAAGAGTTCTTTATTCTTGCTACCTAAATCTTGCAAGTCAGTTATATTGAAATCATCCATATAATATAATACCATTTCTTTAAACAAATCTAAAGGTAAAATATTTCTCTTAAGTTCTGTTTCATCATTCTTATCATCACTAGGTTTTGTTGGAACATCTTTATCTTTCAATTTGGATATGATTGAAGCAGTTAATTCATTAACTCTTTCCATAGATTCATGAAGTTCCAAAATTTCAGCATCTAATTTATTTTTATTTTGATCAATGATACATTGACAACCGAGCTCATAAATTTGCCTATTAGTTAGGCCAGATAATTCCTTAGCTTTCATAGACATTTTTTTATCAGCACAAATGTGAAAATCTTGTTTCTCAGCCATGATAACACATCCATAATAAACTTTCAAAACTATTTTTTTTCAATAGTCAGTGAATTCCTATCTTCTGCTTATCCCCTCACTCTACTGGGAGATATTTTACTAATCCTTTTCATGCATAAACACTTCTATTATTCAACTTGAATTGGAAATGCGGGAAAAATAATTTGTGTGTAATACACTTTTTTATATAAAAGTTTAAATATAATTAATTTCTAAAATTGTAATTAAGATAAACTTATGTGTTATGAAATAATTGCCGTTATTTCATAATCACTTACTTGTACTATTTTTTTACACATTTTCAATAATATTAATCTATGTAGTTTGATTACTATCTCTTTCCAATCCCTCCGTGATATATCTTGTTATAAGATCGACTTCTTTTGTCTGAGTTTTCCTAGCATGAACTTCAAATTCAATTGCTAACTCTTCAGATATCCTAAATGATTTTTGCTTAGTATTTGGCATGATTATCACTCACTCCAATAAATTAATTTTTAGAATTACTGCTATATAAAATGATAGCAAAATATAAACTTATTTTTTTATTTTAACATAAAATAAATTGTATTGCTATTATAATTTTACAATTGTAAAATTGCAAAAAAATTATTATATCAATTTTTTCGCGGATGAAATTTTAGGGCAAAGTGGGAATTGTTGTAAGGTAAACAGTCCATAACATAGTCCATAAAATGGACTGTAGTCCATCCATCCATCCATATGGACAACCCCTAAAAAATGTGTATCCCTGAAAATTGCGTAGATTCTGGGAGATAACAGTGTTATACCCCTTCGACTGTATTCGCATGCAACAATTTTTTTAAAAAATTTGGAAAAACCAGACCATAAACTAGTCCATACATAGTCCATACTTATGGACACCCTAGAAAAAGAAGCCCAATTTGGGCTTGGATTGAATTCACTTTGGGGGTATACCTGATTGGGTCATATCCAATGGTCCATCCGTCCATCCATAAGTCCATTTATAATCCAAAATCAAGTCCATCCATAAAGTAGTCCATAAGCAGTCCATAGTTTAGTCCATAAAATGTCCATATAGATATCCATCAAGTCCATGATATAATCCAACATTGGCATTAACGATTAGTATTTACATCAACGATAGCTATTCAAGTGGAATACTATTTATCAACATCTACTCTTTTATTTTGAACATTAGAAGATAGTTTCTTATATGCACATGTAAAATCAATAACACAATCATCATGTATTGACTTTCCAACAAGGTATATTCCATTGAGCTGAATATCAGCTGATACTCTTCTGGCTCTATCAACTTTATTCTCACGGAAGTTGCCAGTACCAATATTTAATCCTCTTCTGTTCAATTCATCAATGATTAATAAATCGAAGTTTTTTACTTATACTTCCGTCAAGTTCTACATGAAAAAAGATAGATAACCATATATAAAAAATAATATAATTAGAGTGTAGTTAAAATGTGGTTGAAAGGTGTAGTTTTTTTAAATTAATAAAAAAATAAAATTATAATGTGGTGGTTAATATGGTT
>JAKSUH010000059.1 GCA_024413395.1 archaeon | reverse complement strand
AGTTTCATGATGTGTTTTTAAAACTTCAACCGCTTCGCCAAAAGATTCTCTATCAATAATTTGAGGATAATCATTATTGTCTTTTAAAATGTCTTTTATGCGAAACAGGAATGATTCTATATAAGATTTTTGGCTGTCTTTCCGGTAACTTTCCTGAACGTATTTGTTTTCTTCGATTACCTGTGATGTGAACTCCATCATGTCAAAAACCGAAATTGTTGATGAATACCTTTTCAGGATTTCCAAAACATCACTGCCGGTGGTAATACTGTCTGTTGTTATGAGATTTGAAAGTTCACCGTACATTTCAATGTATTCCTCACTCATTTATAATTCCCCAGGAATTAGAATCCGAAAGCGAAACCAGCGTTTTTGCAAACGCAATATCTGCACATTGAATTTTCCTCTTTAATGCTCATTATTCTGGATTTGCATTTGTACTCTCCATTTTGCATGAACACCTGGTCCTGTGTCGGATTGTTTCCAACAGGATGCAGAGGTCTTTTTGCAATCAACACCAGATAAAGTGAGATATATTTTGTAAATTCCCTTGTCTCCTCATCCCCTCCGGCATAAGTGTCAAAGTAAAAATCAATATCTTTTTTGAGGTTTTCGACTATTCCATCTTTTATTTCAAAGTCATCTGTGATGTTTAGGGCAAATATCTCATCCCATGCTTCTGAATTGTATTTGGCCAGACTTTTGGTAATAGGGTCCTTGTATCTGTCGTCTGTAACTTTGTTTCTTAAATATTCAATCGGATAATCCTTTAGGTTTTCCCTTATTTCTTCAAGTAAGTCTGTTGCTTTCATAATTATCAATTTGTAACTTATGCGTATATACAATTTACGAAATAAGGATATTATCAAATTTATTATATTATTTATATAAAAAGGACAATAAAATATTAATCATGACATTGCAGAAAAAATTACAGATAAATATTGCCATGAGCAATTACAACCAAAGGAGCGACAGCTATTCGGTCAGCTATGACCATATCTTTTTGAATAATTTGGCCGGCAGTTCTTACGCTAATTTCTTCAGGAGTGATTTGAAAAAAATGAAAATCAAAACATTTTGACAATGCTGAGTTAATACTGAATGTTTTCAATTAAATATTTTGGATTTTTTGCAGTTTTTTTACTTACTACTTTTTTACCAGCATTTGCTTCAAATTCTTTACGTGCATTACCTGCAATGTCCCCACCTCGTTTAGCCACTATTTTGCTTTCTTTAAAACCTTCTAGATTTTCAGTTTTACTAATTTCAGTTGTTGCTAATTAGCCTAACATATTTATAACTAATTTTGCATTAGTCATATTGTCATGTAAACTTTCTTTTTTTAATCCTTTAAATTTTTTGTGTTTTGTAGTTAAACCAAAAGAATCTTTATTAATTTCATTAGTTAATATTGCATATTCTTTGCCTTGTTTAACACCAAACCTATCCCATTCAGCAGTTAAATCTTTTGGTAACTCAACACCCCTTAATATTTGAGTGATCCATTCTTCAGTATAACCTTTCTTACGATAGGTACTTATTGCTCTTTAAATGGCCAATTCAGGAGCAGTTATCTCATTGAGCCTTTCACTACCTACTTGAGCTAACCATTGTTTGAATGGTTCTGCTTTTGGAGAGGGTATGGATTGTATGATACGGAATAGTTATTTAATATTTACAACATCAGTTTCACCTAATTTACCATCTTTAGCAGGCATTTTCAACCTGTTACAAATTGTAACACTTTGACCATTTTCTGCATTAATACGGTTTTAAAGTGTCCTCCAATATTGTGATGGGTTTTTACTTACATCTAATGCTCCTATAACATCTATTACTGAAAAGTAATAATCTTCAATTTCATCATCCCATTTTGCCCTTATTTCTTGGATTCAAATATTTTAATACTATTTTTTATCACTCATTTATTTACTCCTTTTTGTTTTAATAATTTATTGAAAATAGCTCTTATTTTATAGTATAATTATATATTTAAAGATTTTTATTTAATATTATTAAATATTGTTCATTAATTTTGGTGTTATAATAAAATTTACGACATGTATTTTTGGAATTTTTAGTCGACAAACAAACAAAAAGTATGGAGGAAAATTGTTTATTGTTATAATTTAGGTTTCTTGTTTTTTATGATGAATTTTAGAAATATTAAATTCTTTTCTTATTTTATTAGATAATATGGTTATTTGATTATTATATACTCGAGTAGTCTCCATATTAACCACAATAAAACCTTTAAAATATGTATTTAGTAAGTATTAATAAATATTCCCAACATAACATTATTAACAATAGAGATGAATTTAAGAAAATATGATATATTGATGTGTAATCTTCATATCTGTTAATATTAAATGTTTTTAGCATAAATATTCAAAACATGAATCTGGAAAAAAATTTAACTTAATTTTACTTAAATGATAATATGAAAAATGAAAATTATATGCAAACTAATCGTTTGGAAGCATTTTATGATGCCATTATTGCAATTATTGTAACTGTTTTAGTCTTAGAATTACCTCAACCTACAGACACCACATTAACTGCAATTTTTGCAATTAAAAATTCCGATTTTGCCTATTTGATTAGTTTTTTAATTTGTACAAATTTATGGCAATATCATCACATAATTTACAATCATGTTGAAAAAATTAATACCAAAATTATTTGGCAAAACATTTTGTTATTGTTGATTGTCTCATTAATTCCATATCTAACAACGTTTGTAGCAAATAATCCATTTTCACTTGTTGCTCAATCTTTATATGGTTTAGATTTTATTTTAATGAATGTTTTACTATATTATATGGCAAAATCATTAATCAATATTAATTCTGACAAACAAAAGTTATCTAAAGCTCTAGATATTAAAAATGCTTTAGTATTCCCATTAGTATTATTTATAATAGGTTTGATTATTGCATTTTTAGGATATCCTATTGTGATTAGTATTTGTTGTTTAATAACTATTGTAAGGTCAATAATTTACTCAACAAGATAATCAGATTATTTATTAATCTTCCGTTATAAATCATATAATTTATATCCATTAAATAATTATAATAATTTTGAGTAAAAAATTTATATATTAAATTTTAATATAAGTTTAAGGAGATTTAAACATGTCAATTTATGATTTTAATGTAACAGATGGTGAAGGAAATACTGTTTCACTTTCTGAATACAGATAAAGTACTTTTAATTGTAAATTCAGCAACAAAATGTGGTTTTACTCCACAATACACAGAATTAAATGAAATTTACAATGAATTTAAAGATGAAGGTTTTGAAATCTTAGATTTTCCATGCAATCAATTCGGAGGACAGGCTCCAGGAACAACCGAAGAGATAACTGAAGTCTGCCGTTCAAAATGGTTAGTTCCATATACAATTTTCAACAAAATTGATGTGAATGGTGAAAATGCATCACCTTTATATGAATATCTAAAAAAAGAGCAACCCTTTAAAGACATTACAGGTAAAGGTGCAACAAAATTAAAATTGGTCTTAAAAGCTATGGATAGACACTACAAAGATAACGATGACATTAAATGGAATTTTACTAAATTTTTAATTGACCGTCAAGGTAGTGTAGTACGTAGATTCGAGCCAACCGAAGATTTAGGTGATGTAAAAGAAGCTATTAAGACTCTTTTATAATCTTTTCTTTTTTTATTAACAAAACATTTTATTAAAATCCTCTCTTTTTCTTTAGTTTAGATATTCCGCAAATATTTCCGAAACTGTTTTTGGGATACTTAAAATGTTTCATGACAGATTAAGAAATCCCACTTGGTGTTTTACAGTTTCCTCTTATATCCATCAAAACTACAAGCTTTTTTTAAGAAAATATCCTGCCTGCTGCATCCCGCATTATATTGAAAAGAGATCATTCAAACCTTCTGAGATTGTTGGATGTGTGAATATGAAATCCCGGATTACTTCAGCTTTTAACTGATGATCCATTGCTAGTTTGATTAGATTGATTATTTCTGGAGACTCAGCGCAAAAGAGCACTGCACCCAAAATTGTCCCATCATCTGCAATTATCGCCTTAAGCATTCCATCTGTTTTCCTAAGTACTTTTGCTTTTGGAATCATATCTGTTGGAAGGCTAGCTACATGATATTCTATTTGCGCATCTTTTGCTTCTTTTTCACTCATCCCCACACGTGAAAATGGAGGGTCAATAAATACTGAATAAGAAAATGCACCCCTATTTTCTGTTGTACGGCTGCCGGTTTTATTCATATCATCCAAAATGATTCTGCTATCATCAAGTGAAATATAGGTGAACTGTAGATTTCCACAGACATCCCCTGCAGCCCAGATATGTTTTACATTGGTTCTTAAATGTTCATCTGTCTCAATAGCACCTCTAGCAGTGAGGGAAATTCCTGCATTTTCACAGCCAAGTCCCTCAGTATTTGGTCTGCGCCCAGTTGCTAGCAGAATTGCATCTCCTTTCAAAACATGAGATTCACCATTTGCATCGTAATAAAGTAATCCATCTTGAATCCTTGTTGTCTTTGCTCCTGTGATAATTTGTACTCCCTTTGCTTCCAATACTTCACGAATGGAAGCAGAAATATCCTCATCTTCTTTCGGAAGAAATATGTCTCCACGTTGAATGATTGTCACTTCGCTTCCAAAATTAGCATACATAGAAGCAAACTCAAGTCCAATGTATCCTCCACCAACAATTGTAAGTGAGCGTGGTAACTCTTCCAAATCCATGATTGTTTCAGCCACATATACCTTCTGGCTTTCAGTTACTCCATCGATTTTAGGAATAACAGGAATAGATCCTGTATTTATGACAAATTGTTCCGCTTCAATATCCATTATGCCATCATTTGTTTGAACACCAATACGATTTTCATTTATAAATGACGCCATTCCATCTACAATATCCACACCAGCCTGAGCTAGTTTGTCATAATTAGCTTTACGAAGTGCTGCTGTCAATTTCCTTTTCTCTTCAATTGCATTTCTGTAATATTCTGCTTTCACGGAGAACTCACTTTTTGGAGAATTCAAGGCGTCAGTTATTAGTCGTTTTGAAGGAATGCAACCTACATTTATGCAGGTTCCACCATACATGTTTGCATCTTTTTCAATCAATGCAACATTTTTACCATTTTTTTCAAGTTTTGCTGCCAGTGTCTTTCCAGCTTTTCCAAATCCGATGACAACTACATCATACTTTGTTTTCATGATTTTTTCTCCTTTCTATGCCATTTTTCATAAATTATATGCTGTTTATTTTTTATACACATTTTCAAACTAAAATTGTCCTCTTTAAGATATGGATTAGATTTCGTCTTGATAATACGAGAATACAACAAAATCTTCCATATACTGATAAAAATAATTAAGTATCCTTTTTATTGCTTATTATATTTATAATTAATGATGATCAAATAGAATGGTAATGTTATCATTCATTTAGTATAAATACAAAAATAAACAGGAAAAACACATGAAAAAACAAAATACCCCATAAAACTTTAAAGACTTTAAAAAAAATATTTTTGTGTAATTTTTTACACAAAAATAAAACAATTAATTTTAAAATTTATTTTTGATTTCTTCTCATTAAAGGAATTGAAATAATGACGGATAATGCAATTAAGAATATTGGATTACCAGTCTTTTTTATACTCATTGAAGAATCATTTTTAATAGTCTTGTTGTTTTCAGCATTTGGTTCTGAAATAGGAGGATTGACAGGAGGTTCAGCAGGTGGTTCAGCAGGAGGTTTAACAGGAGGATTGACAGGAGGTTCTTCTGGAACATAAACAGTAGCATTGGCAGTTTTATTTTCAACAAAAACTTTGTTAACTAAAATACCATATTCATTAACAGTGACATTAACATAAAGAACAGCTTTGCTACCTTTGGTAATGTTTATATTCCAAATAATAGTTCGAGAACTAGAATCATAAACACCCTCATTAGAAGCTACATTGAAAACTAAACCTTCATCTAAAACATCCCTAACTATAAGATTTGTTAAATCAGCATTAGGATTACGATTAAAAATAGTGATAGTATAACAAATCTTATCATTCAAACCAGGTTTTGTAACATTCACAGTTTTTGTTACATTAGTATTTGGAACATTAACTGTAACAACTGCAGTTTTATTAAAAACATTAACTGTATTGTTAAGTTTACCGAATTTTCCCACAGTTGCATTGACAAAAAGGTTAATTTCACTATCGGCAGGAATATTGAGAGTCCAAGTAATTACATTAGTTGTATTGTTATATAATCCATTATGCGAAGCACCTTTATAAATTAATCCTTCACTTAAAGTATCAATAATTAATGCATCAAAAACCATTGCTGTTTTATTAGTGTTTTTCACAGTTATAGTATAAGATACAACGGTATTAAAATCAGGATTAGTAGTATTTGATTTTTTAGTTACATTAATAGGTGGGTTATCAGTTATATTTGATTCATTAAATGTAAACACTATCAAATCCTGCTGAGCATCATTTGAGAATTGATAAAAATTAAATGCTAAATATTTTTTTGTTAACCAATTAATCGGGCCTGTTGCATTTACATTTGGATATCTAACTCCTTTTTCATATTCCTCTAAAGTTTCTCTTATTAATTTATGTGATAAATAATAAGAATCATTGAATGGAGAGGGTAGTGATGAACATCCACTAGATATAAAGTGCAATATGCTTTTAAATGTATTTTCACTAATTTTTTTATCAAGAACTCTTTGGTAATTTTGAACTATAAAAATCTTCAGCAGTTCACCAATAGGCTTTCCATTGAAAAAACCTCCGGAACCAACTAATTTATTTGTACCAGTCTCAATTATTGGATTTGAAGCCATGTTTTGAATTCCGGGCTGCAAACAATATGATACTGGATTGGTTAAATTTTTTATACTAATTTTTTTACCATCTGTATTATTAATATTTTCTACAATATCAACTGAAGGGAATGTTATATCATTAAAGATATCAGGATATTCTTTGGCATGATTGTTTGAGAATGTAGAATTGATTATATTAACTTTTAAAAGAGGACAATATAATCCTCCACCCATTGTTAGATCAGTTTCATTATAAACAGAATTATTTGAAATAATGGTGTTTATAAGTGTAACTTTTTGATCTGACCAAATTGCACCCCCTCTTGACATTGCTTTATTTCCTTCAAGAACAGAATTATTTAAAATTATTTCTCCACCATCTAATGCGGTAAAAGCTCCTCCAGAAGTTCCATAACTTCCAGAATCACCATTTTTATATGGGGCGGAATTATTTATAAATTCCACATTATTTCCATAATAAGAACCTAAATCTTTATCACCCCTAATATAAATAGCACCACCAGAATAACGTGCACCATTGTTTATATATCTAGAACGATTATCAAAGATTCTAGATACATCGTTGAAGATTACACCACCTGTATAATCTGCTTTATTGTTAATAAAAGTATTATTATAAAGATACATGTTTGAAAGAGAAATGTATATAACTCCTCCTAAGTTTCTACCATGGTTTGAATCAAAAATAGTGTTGTTTATATGCAAATAAGACTTATTTTTATATAGGGTATTTTGAAAGTTTATTGCACTACCCTGACTACCAGTATTGTTTCTAAATATTGAGTCGGTTATAATAGTAGTGCCTCCCTGCATATTAAGGCACATATAGTTACTTCTTTCAAATAAACAATTTTTAATTATTATATTTGGATGTGCATCCGACTCGATAGCTGTATTAAAATCTTTAAAATTTAAAGAATTTAAGACTAAGCTATTATTATTTGTAACCTTAAATACATATGAAAACTTATTCTTTAAATTAACAACATCATTATTATATGCACTAATATTTAAAGATTTATCAATCTTCTCAGATATGGAATAATTACCTGTTCTCATTTTAATAGAATCACCATTTTCAGAAATATTAATAGCCTTATGAAAACTACAAGGATTATTTAAATCTGTACCATTCAAATCATCTGAACCATCAGATGAAACATATATTTCCTTAGCACTAGCAGTAAATAAACATAATAATGTTATTAACACAATAATACTTACCTTTAGCACAGTTTTATATATTTTAAATTTAATAATAACAGCATCCTATTTTTTTCATTTCATCATTTATCCTAAATATCCACTATGAAATAGATTTAATTGCATTAATCTAATGACAATAGCGGCCTGAATAAATGATGCATACCATTAAACTTATTTATTAATCAAGTTAACCTTAATTAACGAAATAAAATTATAGTTAAAAACCAAACTTTTAATAAAGATGAAATTCATAATAATTATTA
>JAKSUH010000058.1 GCA_024413395.1 archaeon | reverse complement strand
ATATTAAAGGTATTATTATTGATATAATTATTCCAATAAGTACTCCATGTAAAAGGGTGTTGTTTGCTTGTTTTGGGTTACAACTACCAAAGGATTGTGACATATACGAGTTGGTACCTTGTCCTAATGTAGTTCCAAATTTAAGTATTAATGAAAAAATAGGGACAGAAATTCCAACTGCAATAATTCCTTCGATACCCATAAAACTTGCCCAAACAGTATCAATCAAAGAATAGAATGCATCAAAAATAGAATATATTATTAAAGGTATCGTAAGAGTTTTATACATCTTTAAAGGATTTTTTAATATATCTCTTTCATTCATTTGCATTGATTTTATTATATGTTTTATTATTTATTAATTAATTTCTATTTGAATTTAGGTAACTTTATATAAAATCAATATAAAATAACTAATTGTTACTAAAATAATTTTTATACGGAGGTATTTATTATGGGATTCAAAGATCTTATAAAATTTAAAGAAGATAAAACAACCTTTATTTTTGTCGGTGGAAAAGGTGGTGTAGGTAAAACTTCAGTATCTTCCGCTACTGCATTATGGCTTGCTGAACAACGTAAAAAAACTTTAATTGTATCAACTGACCCTGCTCATTCTTTATCTGATTCATTAGAAACTCCTATTTATTCTTATCCAACTCCAATTAAAGAGAATTTATTTGGTTTAGAAATTGATCCAGATGATGCGATGGCTCAAAAACAATCACAAATGGAAGCAAGAAAAGCTGCGGGTATGGAAATGCCTTTTGGGTTAGACGCTATTGGTGATGTAATGGATATTGCAGGATCTTCTCCTGGTGCTGATGAAGCTGCTGCTTTTGAAGTCTTCATGTCCGTAATGACTTCTAATGATTATGATGTTGTAGTATTTGATACAGCTCCAACTGGACATACATTAAGATTATTATCCTTCCCTGAAGTTATGGACTCATGGGTAGGTTCAATGATGAAAATTAAAGCTAAATTAGGTGCAGCTGCTAGTAAACTTAAAAGTATAATTCCATTTATTGATGCAGATGAAAATTCACAATCTGCTGCGGAATTAGAAGAAACTAAAAGGCAAATTAATGCAGCTAAAGCGGTTTTATCTGATCCTGATAGAACAACATTTAAAATGGTTATTATTCCAGAAGAAATGTCTATTTATGAATCTGAAAGAGCATTAGAAGCTTTAGAAAAATATGATATTACTTGTGATGGTGTAATTGTAAATCAAGTAATGCCTGATATTTCTGACTGTGATTTCTGTCATTCTAGACATAAATTACAACAAAAACGTTTAGCTTTAATTGCTCAAAAATTCCCAGATCAAGTTGTTGCTCAAGTACCGTTGTTTAAAGATGAAGTTAAAGGTCAAGAAAAATTATTAAACTTTGCTCATATTTTATATGATGGAAAAGACAACGATGAAATTGAAACTAATGTAATTCAATTATAAAATAAAAATAAAGTTAAAATAAATTAATATTTTAACTTTTTATAACTTTTTTTAATATAAAATTATAGTTATTATAAAAGACAATACAATTATACAATTACAGAAAAAATTTTTTATCATTTTTCCAAAGATAGTCAAATGAATTAATATTTTCTTTAATATTCCATCCTTTATAAATTGTATAAAGTATTCCTACTATTGAATATACTAAAAGAAGAGTATTTAATCCTAATATTTTGAAATAAGATATTATTAAGTATGAATAAATAAGAAATATTATAATTGTCTTTTTATAAACTTGCATAATATTTTACCTCTTCATTTGTTAGGTTCCTAACTCCACTTTCTCCTTCAATATAAGTTGTTTTTTCAATATCTAATTCTCCATTTGATTTATAGGGGATTTCAACATAATCGATATATCCTGTTGTATTATCAAGTAATACAATAGTTTTTCCATTCCATATTGGAGGATGGTATGAAAAATATTGATAAGTATTTAATGGAGCATACGTTTCTCTTATGTTTAGACTATATTCTCCAATATAAATCATTACTTGGAGTGTACCAAAGAGTAAACCTCCTGTTTTTGGTGAAATATAAAGTAATACGGACTGAACTGAAGCTAAAACTTTATCTTTATGAGTTCTTATCTCATTAAAAACATATCTTTTAATTCCTTTTTCTGTTTCATTTGAGAAGATGTTGTTCTTATTGTTTTCTAAAGAAGAAGAAATTAGATTATATTCTTGGACAAATTCTTTTGGATATGAATAAGGTACATTGGTTTCACTAGATGCTCCTTTGTATTTAAACTTATTTATCAAATTATTAATATCTGCAGCAAGTAAACAATTAGTATTTCCAGTTGTTGTATTAATTTCAATCTCGCTAGATGAATTTGTAACTCTGATAACTGTTAAATTATTTTCTGAATCAAATATTGTTAATTTCCCATTAATCAATCCTTCAAAAATTTCGCTTGTAGCTGATTTTGCTTCTATTCCAGCAAATTCTAATCCTAATTGTTCACTATAGGAGAATAAATATCCATGAATATTTTTAAAAGTTAATTTGGATGTGTCATTCCCAACAACATTTAAGGAACCGGTAGAATGAATATTTATTCCACACCATTCTGTTGTTGTAAGAATGATTGCTTTTTCATTCCAAGTACAATTTAACTCATCTGCTACGAGCTCATCTAGTCCTTGTGAAGTCCATAATGTGTATAATGATATTAAATTATTTTCTTGTGTTTGCACATCATAATTAAAGTTTGAATTCACATAATTTTCTAAATATTCATGTACAAAAGAGGATTCAATCTTCGAATCACTTATTAAATAGCTTTGCACAGTTTTATAATTATTATAATAATCTAATTGTAGGGTTTTATTGTGTGAAAATCCTAATACATTTAAAATAGTTTCAATCTCTTCTATTCCACTTTTAAAAGGATTATATCCTTTTGATACTATTTCATCAAAATCCTCATTGAAGTAGAGATACTCACAAAATTTTATTTGGGCTTCAATTTTGTTATTAATAATAATTGTAGCTGTTTTTCCATATAATCCATCAACATATTCATCGTAAACAACATCAAACACTGTTATATTGGATAATTTTCCATAATATGTAAATTTTATTTCTTCATCTAATATGTCTATTAAAATTCCTTGACCTTTAATTGGTTTATATCGGATAATTTTGTAGAAGTTTTATAATCAAATGATACAAAATAAAGGGAATGGTCTGTTAATAAACTTCCTTTGTTTTCACTATTTGTTGAGTATTGATATAAGTTATTTTTATAAATAATGTCGATATTTCTCCATAAAGTATATTTTTTATCATATTCTTTAACTTTTGAAATACTAAATGAATAGTTAAAATTAGAAGTTTTATTCACATTTAAAATAAAATTAACTACATTATTTTTAAATAGTTCTTTTTCATTATATATTATTTTAAAATCATATTTATTATCATAATTCAATATGTAACTTTAATTCTCCATTTTCATCAGTGTATATAACATAATCAATACCATTTACACTAAAAGTCATAGGCTGGTTTGTTAATGGAATTGCATTTTCATCAGTAAGTTTAGATATTATTTCTTCTCTAAAACGAGTTATTTCATTGTTTAATATTTCTATATTTGTTGAAAGTATGCTTTGATCTCTAATTATTGTATTTGTTCCTTTAATTCCATTATAACCATTATTTCCTTTATATTCATAAGATAATGTATAGTTATTTTCATAAAGGTTTATTTGTAGTCTCGCTACACCATCTTTATTGGTATAACAATGATAATCAACATTATTTATGGTTATAATAACATCTTGATTTGTTATAGGTAATTGTGTTTCGTTATTTTTTAAAATAAGTTTATAATATTCACCTATTCTGTTCAAATGTAAATCTTGATTAATTACAATCGCATTTGACTTTCTAATTTTAACAAAATTTTCACAATAATTTGATTCGTAAGAATTATCCTCACAAAAACTTTTAAAAATATATTCTCTTGGATCTAGGTCAATTTTAAATTTAGCTATTCCATTATCGTATGTTTTGCTTCAATAGGTTTTTACTAATTGTTCATTAAGGTAAACTTCTGTCCTAATGAGTTTGTTTTCTAACCTGTTCCATTTTTTGTTAATTCAACTGTAAAATATGAATAATCATCATAGCTTGCATTTACATCTATGCCTTTAATTAAACAATTTAACTGATGTACAGTGACGATTTTAAAACCATTTAAACTTCCAAAAATTATATGAAACAGGGTATCTTCCAGGATATAATCCTATGGCTAAGTTGCAATTCCGTTTTTGTTGTTGATATTGTATAAGTAACTCCCTTAATTTTAATTTTAATTTCACAATATTGGATGGGTAAATTATTTTCACCTAAAATTTTAATTTGATATTCTCCATTTTTATATTCACATTCATAATTATCTGCTATGATTCTGCATTTTTCTTTTGGAAATATATTTATGATACTACTTATAGAGGATGCTTGTTTGCAATAACTTTCAAGAAATGTAGAAGTAATTGTATATGTTCTAGCATACAGTTCAATAGGTAAAGTAGCTATTCCTGCTTTATTTGTAATTTCAGGATATGTGACTCCGTTAACTTTTATATAAACTATTTCACCAGGTAACGGGTTATTATTTTGGTCTTTTAAAGTTACTGAATAATATCCATTTCTATAAACTAAATTTATACTATCTTGTGTTTCTAAGATTGTTTTTGTTTTATGTACTGTAATCATATTTTTGTTAGTTAATTGTCCATAATTTGTAGTCATTTCATATTGTTAGGATATAATCTTATAGGTAAAGAGGCATATCCTTCTTTATTTGTTTGAGGGTAATAACTAACTCCATTTATGCTCATAGAAACTATTTTATTTGAAACATCTTCTCCTGTTAGTTTTATTTGAAATGAAGATCCATCACAATAAAACATCTCTAAATCATCGCTTTCAATTGTAGTATTTTTCTTTGTTTCGCAGGTAATATTTTCATTTTCTATATCTTCAGCATATGTTGTTCCTATTAATAAAAAGAACAACAGTATGAAGCTGAACTTAATCAATACCTTTTTCATTTTTATCGCTCCTGTTAATTTCTTCAAAAAAATTAACAAATAAACTTAGTAAAACGATAAATATATTGTTTAATTTAAAATTAAAGAAAAATATTTAAATAATTTAATTTTAAGAATAAATAATCGTTATTTAATAAAACAATAATTTAAAAGTAAATTATTAATTTATAAAAATTGCTAATTTTTAAATAATTTAAAATAAATATAATTATTAGATTGAAAATTATTTAGTGATATTATGCTTCAAATTGCAGTAACTGGAAAACCAAACGTTGGAAAATCATCTTTTTTTAATTCTGCTACTTCTTCAGCTGTAGAAATGGCTAATTATCCTTTTACAACTATTGATGCTAATAAAGCAGTTGGACATGTAATTACTGATTGCCCATGTAAAGAATTAGGGGTAACATGCAGTCCAAATAACTCAATATGTAAAGATGGAAAAAGATTGATTCCTATAGAATTAATTGATGTTGCAGGGCTTGTTCCTGGAGCTCACGAAGGAAAAGGTTTAGGAAATAAATTTTTAGACGACTTAATGCAAGCAAAAGTGTTCATACATGTTATTGATGCTTCTGGTTCTACTGATGCTGAAGGTCAACCTGTTGAAGCAGGTTCTCATGACCCTTTAGAAGATATTGAATTTTTAGAACATGAAATCGTCATGTGGATGCATGGAATATTAAGTAGAAACTGGGATCGTCTTATTCGTAAAATAGGAGCAGAAAAATTAGATGTTTCTAAAGTTATATTTGATCAATTATCTGGTACTGGAATAGCATTAGAAGATATTATTGAAGCAAGAAGAACTATTGAACCTGATTATAATAAATGGGAAGAAGAAGATTTTATTCAATTGACTCGTAATATCTTAAAAATTGCTAAACCTATGTTAATTGTAGCAAATAAAGCAGATTTGCCTACTTCTGAAGCAAATATTAAAAGAATTCAAGAAAAGTTTCCTAACATAATTCCTGCATCTGCTGAAAGTGAAATTGCATTAGTTCGTGCTGCTGAAGCTGGTTTAATTAGTTATCTTCCTGGTGATTCTAGTTTTGAGATTTTAAAAGAAGAAGAAATGAATGCTAATCAATTAAAAGCTTTAGAATATATTCAAACCAATATTTTAGATAAATATGGAAGTACTGGAATTCAGGACGCATTAAATGCAGGTATTTTTGGATTATTAAATAGGATTGCTGTTTATCCAGTTCAAGATGAGAATAAATACACAGACCAAAAAGGTAATGTTTTACCTGATGCAATTTTGGTTACAAAAGGCTCAACTCCTCGTGATTTAGCTTATAAAGTACATTCTGATATTGGAGATAAGTTTATGCATTCTGTTGATTGTCGTAAGAAAATGCGTGTAGCTAGTGACTATGAATTGAATGATGGGGATATTATAAGTATTATAACAAGCAGGTGATAATATGGAATTTGATAGAGATTTAGTTTGTGATAATATAAGGGAATTAAGAAAAGAAAAATCTTGTTCTCAATCTACTTTAGTAGCTCTTTTAGTAGGTTCTGATTGTAAATTATCTCAAGAAGAATTATTTGTTTTAGCAAGTGGTTTTTCTGGAGGAATTGGTGGAACTTTTGATGAAGGAACTTGTGGTGCTGTAACTGGAGCTATAATGGCTATGGGATTTTTATCTGATGATAATGTTGCACCTTTAGCAAGATCTTTATTTAATGATTTTAAAGAAGAATACACATCTGTTCGTTGTGATATAATCTCTAAAAATGGAGAAGATAAATCTCCTTGTGCTGAATGTTGTGTTTTTGCAGCTGAAAAAGTTATGGATTTATTAGGTGAGTAAATGCATCCAAGACCAAGTCCAATAGCAGCTTCTTTGTACACTTTAAGAGATATGAATGCAGATGTAATCATTATGCATGGTCCTCATGGCTGTTGTTTTAGAACAGGTAGATTACTTGAAAGTGATGGTGTACGTGTTTTAACAACTGCAATGGCTGAAAATGATTTTATTTTAGGTGCAGCTGATAAATTAGAAGAAACTCTTAAAAAAGCATATGAAATGTTTGAACCTAATTTAATAGGTGTAGTAGGAACTTGTGCAAGTATGATTATTGGTGAAGATTTAAAAGAAGCAATTGCTAATGCAGATTTACCATGTACGGTAATTCCTGCTGAATCTCATGGTGGTTTTGGTGAAGGTGATAATACTGAAGGAGCTATTATAGTTCTTGATGCTGCTGTAGAATGTAATGTCATTGAAAGAGAAGAAGCAGATAGACAAATTGCAATGTTAAAAAAAGCTACTGAAATTGAAAAAACTAGGGGAATGGCACAAGGTAAATATATTAAGCCTAATTTTGGAGATAATAAAGAAATAGTAGCTAGAAAAATTGTAAGAGCTTTAAAAGATAATAAAAAAGTCGCATTTGTATTAAATGCTAAAAAAGAAACTACTTATCTTTTTGCTGATATTTTAAATTTTGATTATAAATTAATTAATTCTGAAAATCAACCTATTGTTGTAGCTAATTTAGATGAAAATATAGGGCTTGAAAGGATTAGAAATCATGCAACTAATATTAAAAAGGAATTAGGAGAAACTGGAGTTAATATTGAGTATATATCTGGTGGATTAGATGAATATCCTATAACTGGTAAAGTTGCAAGTGAATACTTAGCAGATAAAGAGTTGGATTTACTTGTTGTTTTCGGCGTACCTCATGCATTTTGTGTTGAAAACTTTGATTGTGACACTATTGCAATAACTGATGGTCCTAGACTTGTAGAACCATTAAAAGAATTAGGATATATTAATGTAATTGGTGAATTAGATGCACATTCAAAAACTTTAGGAGTTAATTCTATTGTCTTCTCTGATTTTGGTGTAATGATTAGATCAGCTATTGATTGGGAAAAATAGATAATATGATTACAATTATTGATTATAAAAGTGGAAATTTAAGAAGTATTTCAAATGGATTTAAGAAATTAAAACAAGAAGTTGAAATCACTAGTGATATTGATAAAATAGCTAATGCTGAATATTTAGTTTTACCTGGTGTTGGTGCTTTTGGAACAGCTATGTCTAATTTAGAACCTTTTAATAAGGTTATTCATGAACATGTAAATGATGATAAACCATTTTTAGGAATTGTTTAGGTCAACAAGTGTTGTTATCTTCTTCTGATGAAGCTAAAGGAGTTAATGGATTAAATTTATTTGATGGACATGCTGAAAAGATTCCTGAAGGACGTAAAATACCTCATATGGTTGGAATCAATTAAATGTTACTAAAAAGTGTCCTATTTTAGAAGGAATAGATAAAGAATTTTTT
>JAKSUH010000057.1 GCA_024413395.1 archaeon | reverse complement strand
GGTATTGGGTAACCATCATCATCATAGGTATCTGGAGTTTCAATTTTAACTTCAGACATTTCACGGATATTTTCTGGAGACATAAGTCCAAAATTAATCTCATCGATTTTTTTAATAAATCTATTCAAAGTATTGACTCCTTCAAAAATCTTTTTAATTCTATGTTTTGTCTCCTAAAACTAATTTAGGGAATATACATAAACTCTTAAGTTCGTCTAACAATAATTTAAATGCATATGAAATTTCAATAGGATAAGTTTCTACATCTCCACAAATAGGACAGTATTTTTTATTCCTTGCTTTATCATATACAGCTAACATACCACAATCTCCACATACAATAGATTCATACCTATCGGATTCGTCTAAAAGTCTTTCTTTTAAGGTTAAAGCTGCACCGTGTGCAATAAGACAATCTCTTTCCATTTCTCCAAACCTTAAACCACCTTCACGAGCCCTACCTTCAGTAGGTTGACGAGTAAGTACTTGTACTGGTCCTCTAGAACGAGCATATACTTTATCAGTAGTCATATGGTGTAATTTTTGGTAGTAAGCTACACCAACGAAGATTTCAGCTTCAATTCTTTCACCAGTAACACCATTGTATAAAGATTCACAACCAGCTGATTCAAAACCATTATCAATTAATTGTTGTTTGATTTCAGATTCTAATTCTTTATTAAATGGAGTTGCATCTACACGTTCACCTTCTAAACAACCTGCTTTACCAGCTACCATTTCTAATACCTGTCCAACAGACATCCTTGAAGGAATAGCGTGTGGATTTACAATTAAATCAGGAACTACACCTTGTTCTGTAAATGGAATGTCTTCAGGAGATAATATAAGACCTAATACCCCTTTCTGACCGTGTCTTGATGCGAATTTATCACCAAATTCAGGTTGCCTAGTATCTCTTACTCTAATTTTAGCAAGTCTAGAACCTTCAGCAGTTTCAGTTAAGAATACTGCATCAACAACACCTTTTTCACCATGTCTTACAGTAACAGAAGTTTCTCTTCTTTTTTCGTTTACAGTTCCGAATTCATCAATTTCTTCCAAGAATCTTGGAGGAGAAGTTTTACCAATTAAAACATCACCAGATTCTACATAAGATTCTGGATTAATGACACCTTCTTCATCTAAGTGTCTATAAGTATTATCTGAACGGTATCCTTTAATAGTAGGTTCAGGGATTTCAAATTTATCCTCTTGTCCACCAGGGTACCTTTTTTCAGCAGTATCATAAGATCTAAAGAAAGATGACCTTGCTAAACCTCTTTCAAGAGATCCTTTGTTAATAACCATTGCATCTTCCATGTTATACCCTTCATAACTCATTAAAGCTACAACAAAGTTTTGACCAGATGGTCTTTTATCATAGTTAGTTGAATCAATAATACGGGTTTTAACAATAGGAGTTTGAGGATGATGTAACAGGTGAGCTCTAGTATCAGTACGGAAAGCGTAATTAGATACATATAAACCTAAAGCTTGTTTTGTCATACCTGCTTCCATAGTATTCCTAGGAGAAGAGTTATGATCTGAGAAAGGAATAATACCTGCACAAATACCTAACATAGTAGCAGGATCAATTTCTAAATGAGTACTATCTACATTTAAATCTTTCAAAGTCATAGCAATGTATGAGTTTTCTTCTTCTTCTGCATCTAAATATTCCATAATACCAGATTCAATTAAGTCATCCCATTTCATATTTCCTTTAGAAATTTTAGCCATATGTTCTTCTTTAAGAAGAGGTTCACCATTTTCAACAATGATTAATGGTCTTCTAGCTCTTCCAGGGTCATTGAAAATGTAAATTTCGTTATTACCTTCATAATAAGTAATATTCATTTCATAAGAAATTTTACCATTTCTTCTTTTAAACCTCATTTCTCTAGCGAATTCTTCAGGATTTTCGATTGAACCTAAAAGTTCACCATTGATATAAATTTTAGCATTAGTATTAGTTTCATCTAAGACATCCATTTCTTTTATGACATCTCTGATTTCATCAGGATCAGAACCTTCAGAAATGTTACACATAAGAGCTAAGTTCTTTACTAATCCACAGTTAGGACCCTCTGGGGTCTCGTTAGGACAAATTTTACCAAACTGAGTTGGGTGCAAATCTCTTGCTTCAAAGTGAGGTTGACTTCTTGTTAAAGGAGAAACAACACGTCTTAAATGAGAAAGAGTACCCATAAAACTAGTCCTATCTAATAATTGACTTACACCTGCTCTTCCACCTACCCAATTACCAGTAGCAATTGCGTGTTTAATTCCTTCAGTTAAAACATCAGGACGAACTGCAGGTTTAATTAATAAATCTTTACCACGAGAAACACTTCTTTCAAGTTGGTAACTCATATCACGAGTTAAGTTTTGGAAAGCAACTCTGAATAAATCTTCCATTAAGTCACCAGAAACTCTGAGTCTCTTATTGGTATAGTGGTCCTTATCGTGAGAATCTCTTTTACCTTCAATTACTTGAAGTAACATTTCAGTCATTTCTGCTAAGTAAATAGCTTTATCGTGACGTTTTTCATTAGTATAACCCATATGAGGTAATAAGTAATGATTAATTACATATTCAGCACGTTTAATACTGTATTCTTCAGTCATACCTTTAGCAACACGATTTCCAATATATTTAATAGCTGCTTGTTGGAAGTAAACATCTCTTTCTTCTTTAGACATTTCTTTCATTGCTTCATTATCTAATTTTAAAGCTTCATAAGATACTTCAATATCGTCAGCAATAATCATTTGGAAGTTAAAATCATCTGAAATTGCTTCAATAATATCTCCATCAGTAGAAAGACCTAATGCCCTAAGTAAAATAACAAGTGGAATTTCTCCAGGAACATAAGGGAAAGAAATTCTTAAGAAAACACCGCTTTTACGTGGTTTTTTATAATCTAAAGTAATTCTTGCTCTGAACCCACTTTTAATAGAAGTTACAATAGCTTTAGCCCTTCTATCTTCTTTAGGACCAATACGTTCAAGAATAACTTTATTTGGTGCAATTTCTTCCATTGTAACTACAGCTCTTTCAGAACCATTTACAATGAAATATCCACCTAAATCTTGAGGATCTTCATGATGTTCAATTAACTCATCAGCACCTAATCCATTTAAATGACATTTATTAGATTTAATCATGATTGGTAAATCACCAATATGTACTAATTCTAATTGATTATCATCATGAATTGGATCTGGGATATTTTCAAGAACTTCTTTATCAACAAATTCCTCAATATCATCAGGATATTCTTCATCTTTATTTAAAGCCATTTCAAGGTAAAGTTTAGCAGCATAGTTTAAATTCCTAAGTCTTGCTTCACTTGGAAAGATTTTTGTACTTGAACCATCTGCTTCTTTAATTTCAGGTTTTTCAATGTGAATATCACCAGTTTTGACAGTGAAAATAACTTTTTTAATTACTTTATCTCCAGCTTTATCTCCGCTAGTATATTCGACAATATTTCCATTATTATCTTTAAGTTCTTCTTTAGTTTCTATTCTGATTGGTTCATCACAATTTTCATATTCACCACATTTAGTAATAGTATCAATAATATTTTGAATCCTATTATCTAAAAAGTCATTAAATGACTTAATATGATGATTAACTAAATCATATTTATCAAAAAATGCGTCAACTATTTCCCAATTTTTTTCAGTCATGGACTTCCTCCATTAATGTAACGTTACGAAAAAATAATTAAACAAATATAATTAATTTGATTATTATTCTTAATTTACTCCTAACTATCTCCTCATTAAGATAATTCGTCTCAAATCAAGTTCAAATTTTTTATAATAAAAAAATAATAGAAATAAAAATTCAAAACTAAATTTTTACGATTTTCTAATTTTTCTTATGAATATTCTACTTATTTAGCAACTACCCTATATGTAATAGCGATTGCTATAGTTTTTTCATCTCTTGTAGTACTGTTTCTTGTAATACGTAAAACATCACCAGGAACAGCTTCGATTTCCTTTACTACAGAATCTGTTGCCAAAATTTTTGGTAAATCTTCTTTACTACGAATACCTAATTCAGTTAAAATAGGTTCAATTTCAGAATCAGATACTATTTCATGTTTCGGAACAAGATTATGTTTTTGTATATCCATTTTCAAGTTATTTCCTCCAGATAAGAAAATTCAAAAATTAAAATTAGAAGCGGGCCCGACGGGAATTGAACCCGCGGCATCTTGGTTAAAAGCCAAGCGCTCTGCCAGACTGAGCTACGGGCCCTATACTACTTATGAAGTTATTATATTTCAGCGCCCTGGCCGGGATTTGAACCCGAGTCGCGGGCTCGACAGGCCCGCATGATAGCCCCTACACCACCAGGGCGAAATACGAATAACAGTGTATCAAAGATACAACATTTATTTATATAAAACTAATAGTATATAAAGTTTTCTATATTTCTACAAAATCATATAGAAATTAAAAATTTTAAAAGATAAATCCCGCCTGCCGGACTTGAACCAGCAACATTTGGATCTACAGTCCAACGCTCTGCCAAATTGAGCTAAGGCGGGTAAATGGGTCCGCCCGGATTTGAACCGGAGTCTCAGGCTCCCAAAGCCCAAAGGATCGACCAAGCTACCCTACGGTCCCAACAAATGCAAAATGTATGACATGATAGATATCATACTATTATTATTTTCATAAGTACCTATATATAAATCTTACTATAAGTTATATAAAAATAACAGAAAAAGCCCCGAACGGGAATCGAACCCGCGACCTCCAGATTACAAGTCTAGCGCTCTACCGACTAAGCTATCGAGGCATCCATAATTAATAGAACATTATTATTTAAGATAAAAGTTACTTAAATACTTTACTAATAAAGAAAATATAATTAATAATAAGCAATTTACAAATCAAAGGACTAATAAAAGAATTAAAGATTAAATAATAAATCTTAAATAAATAATTAAATTTAGAAAAAAGAAGAATAGAAAACAATGAAAAAACAAGAAAACAATAGATTTAATTTTTTCTAAAAATTTATTAATAATATTATCTTAATTAAGTAATATGAACGAAATACTTGAAAAAATGCCAATCGCATTAAAAAGGATTAAAGAAAAAAAACCTTTAACTCATTGTATTACAAATTATGTAACTGTTAATGATTGTGCTAATGCAATTTTAGCTATTGGTGCAACCCCTATTATGGCAGAAGATTTAAGAGAACTGGAATCAATCGTCAATATCTCCAGTGGATTAGTTATAAACATTGGAACAATTAATGAAAATCAAGAAAAATCAATATTAAAAGCATGCAAAATAGCTAATGAAACAAATACTCCAATAACATTTGATCCAGTTGGAGTGGGAATTAGTTCTCTTAGAAATGAAATAACATTAAATATTATTAATAATTATAAATTAGCTGCTATTAGAGGCAATATGTCTGAAATTAAAGCAATAGGTAGTTTAATATTTGATGAAAAAAGTTCTTCAGGTATTGTAGTAGATGTAAAAATAGAAGACATTACAACCAAAGAAAACTTAAAAGTAAATGGAGAAATTGTTAAAAAAATTGCAAAGGAACTTAAAACTGTTGTAATTGCTTCAGGTGCAATAGATTTAATCTCTGATGGTGAAATAATAATAGTTTGTGAAAATGGAGATGAATTAATGCCTCAAATTACTGGTTCTGGTTGTATGTTAAGTGCAATTACTGGAAGTTGCGTAAGTATAAATGATTCATTAGAAGGAAGTGTTTTAGCTTGTTTATTAATGACTTTATCTGGAGAATATGCTAAATTTTTCATATCAAAATTAGCATTAGGAACAGGAACATTTCGTTCTATATTAATTGATTATTTATCAAAAATCAATAGTGAAGATATTAAATTAAAATCAAAAATATATAAATTATGATATTATGAACCAAATTGATTATTCTCTTTATTTAGTTACAAACAATAGCGAAAATGAAGAAAAATTCTTAAAAACTATCGAAGAGGCTATTTTAGGAGGAGTTACTATAGTTCAACTTCGTGAAAAGACTTCTTCAACATTGAATTTCTATAATTTAGCTTTAAAAGTTAAAAAAATCACAGATAAATATGAAATTCCATTATTAATTAATGATAGAATTGATATTGCACTTGCAATTGATGCAGATGGTGTTCATCTTGGTCAAGAGGATATGCCTTGTAAAATAGCTAGAAAATTAATGCCGAATAAAATCATAGGTATTTCTGCTTCTACAGTTGAACAAGCATTAAAAGCTGAATCAGAAGGTGCAGATTATTTAGGTTCAGGAGCAGTATTTCCAACATCCACTAAAGATGATGCAGATTTTGTTTCTATAAATCAATTAAAAAAGATAGTTCGGTCAGTAAATATTTCTGTTGTAGCTATTGGAGGAATTAATGAAGAAAACACTTCAAAATTAGTGAATACAAATATACAGGGAATATCTGTTGTTAGTGCAATTATGAATTCAGATAATCCAAAAATAGCTAGTGAAAATTTATTAAAAAGATTTAAAAATAAAAAGTAAAGTCTGAAAAATAAATCAGACTATTTAAATTTTTTTGCAGATTCGATTAAAGCATTTACAGCAACTAAATCTTTACCTGCAAGGAGACTAATACAAGCTCCACCACCACTACTTACATGACTCATTTTATCTTCTACACCTAAAGCAGCAGTTGCAGCAGCAATATGTCCTCCACCAACAAGAGTAAATCCTTGAGATGTTGCCATAGCATTTACTAAATCTTCTGTTCCCATAGCAAATTTAAGATCTTCAAATACACCAGCAGGACCATTAGCAAATACATATTTAGCTTCTCTAATTTTTGTTGCATACTCATTAATTGAATTTATGCCAATATCAAAAATTGAATTGTTTGGAATTTCATCAATTGAAACATCGACACGCTCACCATCAACTTCACAAGCAACATCAGATGGATAAACGATTCTATCACCAAATTTAGCAATTAAACCTTCTACTTTATCAACCATAGAACGATATCCTCTTGTTTCAATAAAATTCCTATTTATTTCTGCAATATCCACACCTGCAGCCCATAATACAATATTTGCTACAAGCCCAGTAGTTAAAACATAATCAGCAGTACCATTTTCTAAAACATTTTTCATTACTTCAATAGAATCATCTGCTTTCATACCACCAAGTAAAAATACACAAGGAGATTCTACACCACCTAAAGCATTTTGAATAACAGTTAATTCTCTTTCCATCACTCTACCTGCAGCAGAAGGAGTATTAACAGTAAATCCAACAAGAGATGTTTGTGATCTGTGTGCAGCTGCAAATGCATCATTGATATAAATATCAATTAATGGAGAAAGATTTTTAACTAAAATAGATTGAGAATGTTCTTCAGGAGTACGTTTTAAAGTTTCTTCTGCAAAGAACCTAACATTTTCAAGTAATAAAATTTCATGAGGTTTTAAGTTTTTAATAGCTTCTTGAGCAGAAGTTGAAAATAATGAATCGATATATTTTACAGGTAAATTTAATATTTTTGAGAATGCATCAGCATGTTGAGCTAATGAAGTAAAATCATTTTTACCTGGACGTGATTGATGTGCTAAAATAACAACTTTAGCTCCTTTATTTAAGAGCTCTTTAATTGTTTCAGCATGTAATTTAAGTCTTGTATCATCTAAAATCAAACCAGAAGAAGGATCAACTGGAGAATTAATATCAATTCTAACTAAGACTGTTTTATCTTCAATAGAAAAATCATCTATTGTTAAAAATTTAGTTGACATGTATTTACACCACTAAATTTTACTAACAAGATCAAGTAAAGCATCTTTAGGATTTTCAGCTTTAATAATACCGGAAGCAAGTAAAACTCCTTCAGCACCTAATTCTAAAGCAGATTTCATATCATCACCAGTGGAAATTCCAGCACCACATAATACAGTTACATCTTTGTTAATTTCTTTAACTTTAGCAACAGTACCTTCAACTACTTCAGGTTGAGCTTGAGATACAGAAATTCCAGTTCCAATAAGTTCTGGAGGTTCAACAGCCACATAATCTGGATTTAAAGTAGCTGCAGCCATACTTGTAGCAGTATTATTAGTACAAACACATGACATTAAATCATTTTCTTTTAATTGTTGAATTACTGCATCAATATCTGCAAGTTGCATTCTTTGTTCTGAATGATTTAACAAACTTCCATCAATTCTTGAATCAATAAATGCTTGAATTAAATTAGAACCAGTATTACCACCTGGTGTAATAGGGTCTAAATGTTGAGCAAAAATAGGAATTGAAGTTTCTTGTTTAATTCTATAAATGTCTATTGCTTGTGGTGCAGCAGCCATAATAACTCCTGATTCTTCATATGCACTTTCAAGAGCTTTTGCAAGTTCTAAAGCTTTTGTACCACTAGATTCTAAATATGTTTTAAAATTTAATATTA
>JAKSUH010000056.1 GCA_024413395.1 archaeon | reverse complement strand
AATACCTAAAATTGAAGGAGAGCATATTTCATTTCCTTTAATCATTTGATTTACAAGTGAAAAAATAAAGAATATAAAACCTATAACTCTTTGAACACTCATTGTTCAATCCAAAATACTCCATTATCATGAAAATTTGCTTTATTAAATTTGGAATCCATGGACAAAAACATAGTATGCTGATCAAAGATGATGAAAACCAATATTTTATTTGTGATTTATTATTTCTAATAAAGTATATTAATAATATTAAATATAAAACGCCTGATGTGATTCCTGAAAAATAGTGTGTATATGCAGAACAAATAGTTAAAATTGTAATTATAATCCAACTTATAGTTACATGTTTTTCTTTTAAAATATTATAAAAGAAAATATAACTTGTTGTAACAAAGAACATAGCCCAACCATACATTCTTATTTCTACTGTAAAGTTTATAAGTTGTGGCATTGTTATTACAGTTAAAGCAAAAAGTCCTGCTGTTAACCATCCAAATTCTTTACGTATTTTTGTCAAGGATATGATAAAAAGTAAGTAAAATGGTAATAATGATGTTATTCTCCCTATTATAATATAATTTTCACTGATATTTAAATAAATAAACACATTCGAAAATATTTTTAATATTAAATAATATAAAGGAGGATGCACATCTTGACTTGTTAGTGAAATAATATTAACTAATGATGTTGTACAATATTAATACTATACAGTTCGTCAAACCATATTCCGAGTTTTGTTATTGCTATATATTATGTAAAAATTAGAAAAAATAAACTAACAATTAATAATAGTTTTCCTAATGTTTCTTCTTTATTATTAATTTGCATTTGTTACATCACCAATATACAATTTATAACACTTTTTGATAAATATTAATTTTTTTATTAGAGAATTACGATATTAAATCCATTTAATCATTTTCTCTAATAATATAGACAGGTCTTCTTTTACTTTCTAAATAAATTTTAGATAAATATTGACCTAATATCCCAATTGTTAATAGTTGAATTCCACCTATAAATAGAATTATTGAAGCAAGGGATGGCCATCCATCTACTGGGTTTCCAAATATCATAGTTCTAATTACAATATAAAGCAATGCTATAAATGCAATAACTGAAAATATAAAACCAAAAATAGTTGCAATATGTAATGGAGCAGTTGTAAATGATACTAATCCTTCAATTGAATATTTAACTAATTCCCAGAAGGACCAACTACTTTCACCTTCTTTTCTTGCAACGTTTTCATATTCTATCCATTTTGTTTTATACCCTACCCATTGGAAAATACCTTTTGAAAAACGATTATATTCCTTTAAATCCAATACAGAATCTACTACTTCTCTTTTCATAATTCTATAATCTCTTGCACCATCTACTATTTCAACATCACTAAATTTATTTATTAATTTATAGAATGTTCTAGCTCCAAAAGATCTTAAAAAAGGTTCTCCTTTTCTTGTTACACGTCTTGTAGCAACAATATCATTCCCTTTTTTAATTTCATCAATCATTTGTGGGATTAAATATGGTGGATCTTGCATATCTGCATCCATTAAAATAACATAATCACCAGTAGAATATTGTAAACCTGCATAAATTGCTGCTTCTTTACCAAAATTTCTTGAAAAAGATAAATATTTTATATTTGTAAATTCATTTGATAATTTTTTTATTATATTTAATGTATTATCTTGTGAACCATCATCAACAAATATTATTTTCCATTCATAATCTTTCATTTGGTAATTTACCTCTTCGAAAAATTGAGTTAATACTTTTTCTTCATTATAACAAGGTACTACAATATCCATGCTCATTTTTTATCACAATTATATCTTTTATTTTAATTTAATATATACTCTTTATGTATAGTTTAATTACTTTGAAAAATATATTAGCACTATGAATACATTATCAAAGATGCAAATTTTATCAGATTCAGCACAATATGATTTATGTGATTATGTTAATCATCAAGTATCCTCTTCTGTAAATTTGCCTGGAATTTACCATGCTACTGGAGCTAATGGTTGCCAAATTCCTCTTTTTAAAACTTTACTTACAAATAAATGTAAAAATGATTGTAAATATTGTATCAATCAATCTAAAAGAAATTTTACCCGTTTAGAATTAGATCCTGATGAGTTAGCTAGAGCTTTTTTAAATTATTATGATAATGGCCTAGTTAATGGTTTATTTTTAAGTAGTGGTATCTCTGATGATGAAGATTCAACCATGGAAAAAACAATTGAAACTGTAAGATTACTTAGAAAAAATTATGGTTATAAAGATTATATTCATTTAAAAATCGTACCAGGAGCTAGTCGTGATTCTATTAAAAGAGCTATGTCTCTTGCAAATAGAGTTAGTATTAATATTGAAGCAGCTACTCCTGATGGTCTTCAAGAACTTACATCTACTAAAGATTATAATAAAGATATTTTAAAACGTTTAGACTGGATTAATTCTTTAGAAAAAGCTAAATCTACTTATCCAAGGTCTACTCATACTACTCAATTGATAGTAGGTGCAAATTGTGATACTGATGAAGATATTTTAAATAGAATGAATAAATTATATAAAAAATCTCCTTTAAAACGTGCTTATTTTTCATCTTTTTCACCTGTTGAAGGAACTGTTTTTGAAAATAAGGAAGAATGTTCTACAAATAGAACTACTAAACTTTATAATGCTAGTAGTTTGTTAAAAGAGTATAATTTTAAATTTAAAGAATTAGTTTTTGATGATGATGGTTCATTATCTTTAAATGAGGATTCTAAAATTTTAGCAGCTAGAAATATGGATATTTTTCCCGTTGATATTAATTCAGCTCCATACACAGAATTAATTAGAGTTCCTGGAATTGGTCCTAAATCTGCTCAAAGGATACTTTCAATTCGTAAAAAATATACTTTTTCTAATTTAGAAGAATTAAAGACTCTTGGAGTTGCCACTAAAAGAGCTGAACCATACATTATTTTAAATGGTTCTTATCAAAGTTTTTTAGTTTAATCTTCAAACATTTCCCAAATTTCAGGATATTTTTTTGAAACTGCTTCATCAATTAATATTGATGCTTCTTTTGAAATACTAAATTCAGGTTCAGTTTTTCTTAAATATCTAAATACACAAGCTGATTGTGAAGACCAAAGTGTGATTCTTGGGTTTTTAGCAACTACTTCTTTAACTTCTTTTATATTTTCTATTTCTTTTTCTGTTAAAGATTTTTTTTCTTTTTTTACTTTTGGAATTTCTTCTTCTTTAATCTCTTCTTTAGTTTCTTTAATTTTTATATCTTCTTTTTTATTAGTTTCTTCTTCATTAGTAATCTCTTTTGGAGTTTCATCTAACATATCTTCTAATGATATTGATGAATTACTATCGAAATCTTCATTATAAAAATCAGGAATTAAAGAATCCAAACCCTTTCCTAAACCGCTTCTTTTAGCCATTTATTTTCCCTTTTCATTATCTTTTTCAAGTATTTCTTTTGCTAATTTTAAATAAGCTTTTGTTCCAATACTCTCAGGATCATAAATTAAACATGGTTTTCCAAAAGATGGAGCTTCAGCTAATCTCACATTTCTTGGAATGATTGTTTTTAATAAATAATCTGTATATTTAAAGAAATTTTTTAATTCTCTATGAATATCTTTTGATAATCTTGTTCTTTTGTCATATAAAGTTAATACAATTCCTTTAATAGGAGTTGGACTTCTAAGTCGTGTTTCAACTAATTTAATAGTGTTTATTAAATCAGCTACTCCTTCCAAAGCATAATATTCTGCTTGTATAGGGATTAAAACACTATCTGAAGCTACCAATGCATTTACAGTAATAACTCCTAATGATGGAGGTAAATCAATAAAGATATAATCAAATAATGGTACTACATCTTTCAATGTATTTTTAATTATTATATGATAATTTTCTTTTTTGTTTAATTCTACACCAGCTCCACTTAAAGTGATATTACTTGGAATTATAAATAAATTTTTTATGAATGTAGGAATTGTTGCTTTTTTTACACTTATTTCGCCTATTATAGCATCATAAATTGTATGTTCAAGCTCTGTTTTATTTATTCCAAAACTGGTTGTAGCATTTGCTTGCGGATCTAAATCTACTACTAGAACAGCTTTACCCATTACGGCTAAGGACGTTGCTAAATTTACAGTTGTAGTTGTTTTTCCACAACCACCTTTTTGATTCATTACCGCTATTACTTCTCCCATTTATTAACTTCCTATTTACTATTTTTTTATATTTTAATTTTTAACTTCAAAGTTTTTTGTTATAATTTATCTCTTACAACTTCCATGTTAAAATTCATAACTTAGATCGTTTAACTTATAAATTTGAAGTTATATCTTATGTTTTGTAAGTTATACCTTATAAAGTCTACCTTTTAATTAATAACTTAGATATTAAGTTTTTACATATAAATTATAACTTATAATTTAAATTTTTTAAAAAAATAATAAAGGATTATTTACTATTTGCCATAGTTCCAGCAAAATAGTTTCTATATCCTTTTAAATCTAACATTCCATGTCCAGAATAATTAATAACAATATTTTTAGCTTTACCAGTCTCTTTACATTTTAAAGCTTCGTCTATTCCTACTTTAATAGATGTGTTGTTTCTGGTGCTGGTAAAAATCCTTCACATCTTGCAAATGTTATTCCTTCTTTGAAGACATCTACTTGATCAGCTCTTGCTTCGAAATAACCTTCATTAGCTAGTAAAGATATTGTGGATTCATTCCGTGATATCTTAATCCTCCAGCATGAACTGTTGGTGCAACGAAATCATGGCCTAATGTATACATTTTAAACATAGTTGTAAATCCATTAACATCTCCAAAATCATATTCATACTTTCCTTCAGTTAAAGTAGGGCATGCAGAAGGTTCTACTCCAATAAATTCACAGTTAGAATTTCTTTTTATCTTATCATGCATAAATGGGAAAATTGCTCCTCCAAAATTACTTCCACCACCCGTACAAGCTACCATAACATCTGGTTCTTCACCACCTATCTCCATTTGGGTTTTAATTTCTTGTCCAATAATAGTTTGATGAAGGATAACATGATTTAATACACTTCCTAAGGAGTATTTTACATTATCATATTTTAAATCTTCTTCCATAGCTTCTGAAATCGCGATTCCTAAAGAACCCGGATAATCTGGATTTTCTTTTTGAATTTGTTTTCCAATTTCAGTATTCTTACTAGGGGATGCGAAAACTTCACCTTCATATATTTCCATTATACTTCTTCTATCTGGTTTTTGATTTAAAGATCCTTTTACCATATATACAGTACAATCCATATCCAATTGGTTTGTAGCTAATGATAAAGCAGTACCCATTATCCAGCTCCAGTTTCTGTTGTTAAACGTTCTATTCCTTCTTTTTTAGCATAATATGCTTGTGGAATAGCACTGTTTAATTTATGTGAACCTGTTGGAGAGGTATCTTCTCTTTTATAGAAGATTTTAGCAGGGGTATTTAATTTTTCTTCTAATCTTCTTGCTCTATATAATGGGGATGGACGTCCATTCATCATATAGAGCTCTCGCACTTCTTTGGGTATCGTAATATATCTTTTCTTAGAGGTTTCTTGCTCTAAAGCCGCTTTTGTAAAAACCTTTTAAGAGAAGATAATTGATCTTTTCCTTCACTATTTTTGGTTCAGGTAATTCATAAAGTAAGTCTGCATTAATATTATACCATTTTTTGGTACATCTTCTGAGTTTAATTCTATTCTATACATACCTATTAGTATCTTTATTGTACTATATAAACCTTTATAGTACAAAAAACTACAATAATAAATTTTATGCTTTATAAGTTATATTAATTATTATGAGAATTTTAGCAATAGATGTTGGCAAAAGAACACAGGACATTCTTCTTTATAATACTGAAGATTTGCTTGAAAATTCTATAAAGCTTGTATTGCCTTCTCCTCACTTATATATAGCTCAACAAATTGCAGAAATTGAAAATGATTTGTATTTTGATGGAGAAATCATGGGTGCAGGTAAATTAAAACATTCGATTCTTGATCATATCGAAAAAGGCTATGATGTTGTCATGGAAGCTAACTGTGCAAGGACTATTCGAGATGATTTAGAAGAAATAAAATCTTTAGGAATAAAGACATGAAGATAATGTAGATTATACTGAATATACAAAGATTACTCTTTCGGATATTAACATTACAAAATTATCTAAATTCCTTTTTGAATATGATTTGAATGTTGATTTTGATATAATAGCTATTGCAGTTCAAGATCATGGATATAATAAAAATATGAGCGATAGAGATTTTCGTTTTGAGAAAATTAGAGAAAAACTAGCAGAACCAATAGAACCATACATGTTTGGATTCATATCTCCAGTACCAGAATATTATTCTCGTATGAAAGCAGTTGAAAGTTCATTGGAAAAAGAAGGATTAACTCTTAAACCTATAATAATGGATACAAAATTTGCTTCTATATGTGGAATGTGTAATGATGATATTGCTAAAGATTTAGAAAGTTATATTGTTGTTGATATAGGTAATGGCCACACAATTGCTGCTTCTATAGAAAATGGTAAAATTCAAGGTTTATTTGAACATCATACTCGTCAATTAGATAGTTTAAAACTTAAAAAGTATATTGATAAATTAGCTAATGGTAAAATTACCAATGATGAAATCTACAATGATGGTGGTCACGGTGCTCATGTAATTAATCCTATATCTAAAATTGATAAAGTTATTGTAACCGGTCCTAATAGAAATTTGATTGAAAAAACTGAATTAGATTATCATTATGCATGTCCTGGAGGGGATGTTATGATGACTAGTACTATTGGACTTATTAAAACAGTGGAATACTTGATAAAATGTTAAAATTAGATCCTCATATTCATAGTGAATATTCTTCAGATTGTCTATCTTCAATAGACAATATATTAAAAAAATCTATTGATATTGGTTTGGATATCATTGCTATTAGTGATCATGATACTATTGAGGGTTCAGTTAAAGCTATTGAAAAAACTTCACATAATGAAGATATTTTAGTAGTTCCATCTATAGAAATTTCTTCTTTAAATGGACATATTTTAGGATTTGGTTGTACTGATTTAATTCCTAAAGGATTATCTGCTTTTGAAACTATTGATTTAATACATGATAATGCAGGATTAGCTATAATTCCACATCCTTATTGTTTTTATAGACATGGTTTATTTTGTAATGAAGATCCTGAAAAACTTTCATTTGATGCTATCGAAATACGTAATGCAAGGTTCATTTTAGGTTACTGTAACATGAAAGCTAAGTCCTTGTCTACAAAAAATAACATACCTCAATTAGGTGCTAGTGATGCTCATTTTCCTGATTTTATAGGTGATTGTTTTACAGAAATCAAATGTGAAAAAAATATAAATAGTGTTTTAAAAGCTGTAAAAAAAGGTACAACACGAGCTTTAGGTAAGGGTACTTCTAATATTAATTTGTCTATGTATCTTTTTAATAAGAATATTCGTAAAATATATTAATATATTTTTGCTTTAATTTTAGGTATCGGCTGTGTAAGTGCTGCTGAATTAACTCAAGATAATCAAACAATTAATAATATAGATGATCAAAATGACTTAAGTATTAATGAAAGTAATGGCTGTCTGCTACAGACTTTATGGGTTAAGAAATTATATACAAACTCATGATGTGGTCGAATTAGAAAATGATATATCTCGTGGATCTGGTCAATACCAACTTGAAATCGAGATTGTTAAAAATATCACTATTGATGGTAAAGGACATACTATTAATGGTGATACTGGTCCACATTATCAAGGTAGAATATTTCTTGTTAAAGAAAATGCAACATTAATATTAAAGAACCTTATTTTAATTGATAGTTATTGTCAGAGTCTTGGTGGGGTAATCCTCTGTTTAGGAAATATTATATGTTACAACTGTACCTTTAAAAATAATATTGGTGAGTATGATGGTGGAGCAATATGCTCGCAGAATGGGATAGAAGTATATGATTCAGTATTTGAAAATAATAGATTAGAACTTAGTAATAATGGTGGTGGAGCATTATTCGCTTTTAAAGATATTATATGTGTTAACACCATATTTATTAATAATAATGTCGGTGAAAAGGATGGTGGAGCAATCTCTAGTCGTATGGATGTTACACTTATCTCATGTGAATTTACCAATAATAGAGCAAACGCTCGTGGTGGAGCAGTTAAGGCTCGTAATGTTATATGTTATGATAGTATTTTTACTCATAATTGGGCGGGTGATTCTGGTGGAGCAATCTACACCGAATCAACTGTTAAATGTGATAATTGTATATTTAGTAACAATATTGCTATGAATAGTGGTGGAGCAATAATGTCCCGTTCAGATTTAATGGTATACAACTCAGTATTCGAAAATAATAAAGCAAACAAAGATTGGGGTGGATTATTACACTCCCTGGCTAATGTTAAATGTGTTAACTCCTCCTTTTCTGGTAACCATGCAAGTACTGCTG
>JAKSUH010000055.1 GCA_024413395.1 archaeon | reverse complement strand
AGTTATTGTGGATAATTCTTGTTTAACTGCTCATAAAGTTGATGCACCTTTAGAAAAAAATCCTTTACGTGTTATTGTTGATTCTAAAGGAAGAACTCCTTTAGCTAGTAAAGTTTTTAATGGTGATGCAGAAACAATAGTTGCTGTAGCTAATAATTTTAAAGCTGATTTAATTACTACTGATAGATGGAAAATCATTGAGAAAAAAGCAGAAATTTTTTTCTGTGGGGAAAAACAAGTAGATTTAGTTGCATTAATGGAACATTTATATGATAAAGGTGTCAAAACATTAATGCTTGAAGGAGGATCTACTTTAAACTTTTCAATGTTAAAAGAAGGGTTAATTGATGAAATAAGGATATGTATTGGACCAATGGTAGTTGGTGGTGTTGATGCTATTTCATTATTTGGTGGTGAAGGATTTGACACTATGGAAGAGGCAACTCCTTTAGAGTTAGTTGATTCTTTTAACTTAGGAAAAGACTTGATTTTGACTTATAAAGTTAAAAAATAATTTTTTATTCGAATTTATTTTTTAATAAATAAAATCCAGTAATAAAAAGCCACAGTATAATACTATAAATTATTCCACGTTCAAATAGTCTTCTATATGGGTAATTTAAGTTAGGTAATATTGATATGAATAATATTCCTGAGATGAATGCTATTGCTCCTAAAATTATACAAATTTTTTTTATAAGTAGGTTGATTTTCAATAGAAAGTCCAGTAACTATTAACAAAATGTACCACTTATGAATACTATTGCTGCACTTATTTGATGAGTTAAATCTGTTGTTGGACCACCAGTAGGATTTAAAGCTAATAAAATAAGTCCTACAGATGTAAAAATAGTTAAAATTGTAAATATTAAGTTATATTTTTTAATATATTTTCTTACACTAACCATATTTCCAATAAAAAGGATTAGGTCTGAAAGAATAAATGTAATATTTAAAAGATATCCTTTAGGAGATAATGTATCTATAACTCCTCTATATATTGTCCCATATGGTACAGCTAGTCTACTTATTGTTTTTGCTATATACGCTTCCCATAATGGAATATTTGTAGAGGACAATGTATCAAATTCATGAATTAAAAAACTATAGTAAATATTAAAAAAATTAATCCAATGATTTGGTCTATTTTTTCATTTTTTTAACCTTTAGAAATAGCTATACAATTATGACACATTGCTGTTTCATCATTAATAAATTTAGATTTAGCTGAACAATAATATTTGCCATTTTCTTTAAAAATAGCTTCTTTTTCATCTGGAAAGTAAAATCCTACAGGATGAAGAGGTTTCTTTGCAATATAAGTTAAATATAACAGATATAGGTAATAAAATCTTCAAATTCTTTTAATTCAACTGGATATTTAATGAAAAAGTGTTCCATTTTATCTTTTACTTGTTGAATTATTTCATCTGGAATATCATAATCTTCTTCAATTTGGTAAGTTAAGATTTCTTCATAGTTTTCAAGATTATATTTACCTACTTCATAATTTACTCTATCAATATCTAATCTAGAGACTCTTTTTTTAGTTCATTAATAGGATAATTTTGAACTTTTTCTTGAATTTCAATAAGTAATGAGGTTGCTTTCATAATCTATCAATTAATTTTTTAGGATTGTCTGAAATAGCTTTTATTGCTTCAGTTTCTGATAAACCTGCACCAAGAGCAACTAATTTAGCTTCTTCAATAGTTATTAAATTTTCAGGGGAGTGTGTATCAGTATTTACAAGTAAATCGTTACCTACTTCTTGTGCTATTTTTGCAACATGTCCGTTGGATATATTGTGTCCACATCTTGCACTAATTTCTAAAAATATGCCGTTTTTAAGTGCTATTTCTGCTTCTTCTTTAGTAATTAAACCAGGGTGTGCTAATATATCTACATTTTTAGATTCAACAGCAGCTAAGTTAGTTCCTTTAATCCCTGGTTCGGATAATGTTTCACCATGAACTACAACTATTTTAGCTCCTAAATCTTTAGCTATTCCTGCAACATCATCAATAGATTCTGTAGGAACATGGGTTACTTCTGCACCTAATAATACATTTATATCCCAATTTGCATTAATATCATCAATAGCTTTTTGTATTTTTACAATATCCTCGACATTTGAATAATCTACATGATCAGTAATAGCTATTGTTTCATGATTTAAATTTTGAGCTCTTCTAGCAAGTTCTGAAGGTAATAATTCACCATCACTAAATAAAGTGTGCATGTGTAAGTCTATTCTTTTATTCATAATAACACTCCTTATTTGTATTTATTATTCTTCTATATTAAAGTCTATTTCTTTATTGTCTTTAATAATTTTAGCAATAGATTCATGTGCATCTTTTAATTTTTCATCACAATTATTTACTAAAATCATAGCTTCATTAAATTTTGAAATTGCATCATCAAGAGGAATGTCTCTATTTTCTAATTTTGAAACTAATTCTTCTAATTTTGCTAAACTTTCTTCAAATGTAAGTTCTTTTTCTTCCATAAATTCACCTTAAATTACTTTTGTATTAATATTTCCATCTTTAAATTCAATTTCTAAATTATCTCCTTTTTTAACATCTTTTGAAGAAGTTATGACTTTTCCATCATCTGTTTTAGTTAATGTATAACCTCTTTTAAGTGTTAATAAAGGATTTAATACTTCTAATTTATGTATATTCTTTTTAACATCAATTTTTTTATTTTCAATTATTATCAGAGGATTTGTTAAAATATCTTTATTTTTATATTTATCTAATTCTTGTTCTTTTTTATTATTATGTTCTGTGCAACATGTGTTAATTTTAATTTAGTCTCATTAAAATATTGTTCTTTGTATTTTATAAGTTGTTCTGGATTATTATATTTTAATGAATTAGATAATTGGGATAATTTGTTTAGGTTTGATGTAATAATCGATTCTGATTCATGATATAATCTTATTAAAAGATTATCTAAAATCATTTCTTTGTTTCATATAATAATTCAGGGTTATTTATTACTTTAGAACTTTTTATTTTCTCTAATCTTGATAGATTTTCATTAAATATTTATTCAGTTGATAAATGTGCTCTACGGGAATAATCCATGACTTTATTAATAATTTCATTATAATTAGGAACTGCTAATTCTCCTGCACCTGTTGGTGTTGGTGCTCTTAAATCAGAAACAAGATTTGCTATTGTATAATCTATTTCATGACCAACAGCACTTATTGTTGGAATTGGACAATTATAAATGGCTCTTGCAACATTCTCTTCATTAAAAGACCATAGATTTTCGATACTTCCTCCACCTCTACCTATAATTAAGGTGTCAAGATTATAATTTTCAGCACGTTTTATCTGTAAAACTATGTTGTTTGAAGCTTTTTCACCTTGTACTAATGTTGGAAACAAAATTACTTTACAAATAGGCCATCTACGTTGTATTGTAGTGATTATATCTTTAATAGCAGCACCAGTTTCTGCTGTAACAACACCTATTCTTTTTGGAAATTTAGGAATTTCTTGTTTATGTTCTATATCAAATAATCCTTCTTTTTCAAGTTTTTTCTTTAATTGTTCATAAGCAATATGAAGATTTCCTAAACCTGCTTCTGTAATTTTTTCAGCATATAATTGATAAGCACCATTTGTTGTATAAACATCAATTTTACCTTCAATCAATACTTTAATCCCGTTTTCAGGTTTAAATTTAAGTTTATTACGTGCTCTATAAAAAATAACTCCTGAATTTTACTATGTTCATCTTTTAAAGTGAAATAACCATGTCCACTCGAATATACTTTGTAATTGGAGATTTCTCCTTTAATATATACTTTAGTTAATTTTTGATCGGTTTTAAATTTTTTAGAAATATAATTGTTTATTTCTGTAACTGTAAGATATTCTTCATCCATATTTTCACTTTTAATTGACATGTATTACTACATATTCACATTTCGCTTCATTTCTAAGAGGGAATCCCCATCCTGCATATCCTGATGAAACAATTTGTTTCATATTTCCAAATGTATATTCTCCATAGTTTAATGTTCCTGTTAAATTAAATACAAGACCAAATGGGAATACTTGACCTCCATGTGTATGGCCTGAGATTACTAAATCAACACCTAACTCAGAATTATTTTGAGCATCAAGAGGTTGATGATCTAACATTATAATGAATTTGTCTGGATTTATATTCCTTAAAAGTTTAGATGTATCCGCTCTGGTGACTTGGTCATTAAAACTAGCATCTGCACGACCTATTAATGTTAAATTATTATTAATTGTAACTTTTTCATCATTTAATATCGTTATATTATTCGCTTTAATTGTATTAGTTAATTCTTCATTACTATACTCTCTTTTATGATGATTAGTATCATTTAGATTAGGTTGTGTATCATGGTTTCCATAAATGAAATATGTTCCATATGTTGAGTTTATTTGTGATAAAACACTAAATACTTCGTGCATATCCTTATTTGAACTTCTCTCATCTACAATATCTCCACCTAAAATAACTATATCTGGTTTTACATCATTCATTTTTCCTATATTCTCTTTTAAGAGTTGAGGATTTTGGACAGTGTTATAATGAATATCACTAATGAATAAAATAGTATAAGTTTCATTTGTTTTATTTGTGTTAATATAGTAATCTGTTTGTTCTATATGGTTCATTCCATATATTCCTCCAGCAATAATTAAAATAAAGATTATTAAAGCTAAAATATCTTTTGAATGTAATTTAGGAATATAATTAAGTATTTTAATATTTTTATTACCAATTATTAAACTATAAATAATTCTTATAATATCTGCTAAAACAGATGCAAAAAAGAGATAAGCTAAAAGCAGTGTTACTAATGATTGAATATTAAAACAAGAAATAATAATTAATATAGTAAGTATAATTCGAAAAATTAATGAAGCTTTTTTTGAAATATCATAATGAGATAATAATCTACCTAATCTGAAAAATCCATAGAATCCTATAATACAACCAGCTAGTAAACCTACAATTAAATATTGGGGTCTAAATCCTAAAGTAAAAATATGAATTAAGCTCATAATTATCACGATAGATTATTTAACATCATTTGTGTTTTTTCATACAGTCACTACAATATTCTGTATCCATATTGGTTTTAAATTTTTTACCACAATCACGGCAAATTACTGTTTTTAAACTTGATTTTTGAGGGTCTAAAACAGCAGTCATACAAGTACATCCTCTACTATTAATTTGACCTTCAATTTGTGCTTCCATTGCTTCATCACATTTTTTCAAGTTATCACCTTTTATTATATATTTAAAATTTAAATTTATTAAAGTTTTTTTATAATTAAATTTAAATAAATCAAAAATCTAGTTTAGTTTATGAGTTTTCAAGTTTATGTGCCTGGATACATTACAGGTTTTTTTGAAATATGTCCGAATATTGATTCATTAAAAAATGGATCTTGTGGTGCAGGATTTCTTCTTTCTAAAGGAGTTTTAACTACAATAAAATCAACACATAAAGATGAAAATACTATTTTAATTAATGGAGAAATTGATAAAACAAAAGAACCCATAATAAATAAGGTTCTCGAATTATTAGATATAGATTATCCAGTTAAAATCAAACAAGATATGCAACTTCCTGTAGACTGTGGTTTTGGAACATCTGCTTGTCAAGCTCTTGGAGTCCCAATTGGTCTTTGTGATGATTTTTTAAAAGCTGGTCAGATTGCACATTTAGCAGAAGTTAATTTAGGTTCTGGTTTAGGAGATGTTATAGCACAAACTGGAAAAGGTATGGTTTTAAGAACTAAACCTGGAGCTCCTGGTATAGGGGATATTGAAAGTTTTATCTGTGAAGATCTATATGTTGGATGTAAATCATTAGATACTATTTCTACATCCTCAATAATAACAGATGACAATTATAAAAGAATCATTAGTGAAAACGGATTGGTTTCTCGTAAATCATTCATGAACGATAAATCTATTGAAAACTTTTTAAAATTATCTTATGATTTTTCTTATAAAACAAAATTAATGTCTAAAGAATTATCTGAAATTATTTATTCATTAAATGAGAATGATGAGATTTTAGGTGCTTCTATGGCAATCTTAGGACAAACTGTTTTTGCTTTCTCTTATGATAAAAATACCTTTGATGAAAGCTTTGATGTTTATAAATTAGATAATAATGGAATTAAATCATGATTAAATTAAGTTATAATATTGATATTTATAGAAAACAATTATTAGATATTATTCAACTGGGTGATACAATTATTGAGTTAGGAGCTCATATTGGTAACACCTCAAAATTAATTTTAGAAAAGTACGATGACTGTACTTTAATTTCATTAGATAATTCTCAAGAAGCTATTGAACAAATGGCTAAAATATCAAACACTAATTTTACATTTATTCCAGGTGATGTTCGTTTACATGATATAATTCTTGAAGTTTATAAAATAACCAAAAAATGTGATGTCTTATCTGTAGATTTAGGAGGTGGTTATCACCCAGATACAGTTTTTAAAGTATTTTATATATGGGCTTCAACATTTAAACCTAAACATACATTAATAAGAAATAAAGGATTATTAGATTTCTCAAATTCTATTGATTTTGATGAGGATAATTTTAAATCTGAAAATGGCTATTTATCTTCCTATGGTGGCGAAGGTATACCTCCACAGATAAAAGAATTTGATTTATGGACTAATTCTTTAAAAAATAAATAACCTTTTTTTATTCTTTACACTATTTTTTATATATTAGAAATAATATAATATACTTCATAAATAATACAGAGGTATATTATGATTGGTAAAAAGATTCGTATGGAAAGAATCTTCAATAGAAGAAATAATAGAACTGTCATTGCTCCTATGGACCATGGTGTTTCTAGTGGTCCATTAAAAGGAATTATAGACATAGACTCTACAATCGAAGACATCTCCCAAGGAGGAGCAGATGCTGTGCTTATGCATAAAGGTATTGTTGGACATGGTCACAGAGGTTATGGTAAAGACATAGGATTAATTGTCCATTTATCAGCAAGTACTTCTTTATCTCCAGATTCTGATAAAAAAGTAATTGTTACTTCTGTAGAAAAAGCTATACAATTAGGTGCAGATGCAGTAAGTGTTCATGTTAATATAGGTTCTGAGTTTGAAAGTGAAATGTTACAAGAATTAGGTGAAATTGCTGAAACTTGCAGTCATTGGCAAATTCCTTTATTAGCTATGATGTACCCAAGAGGTCAAAAAGTAACTGACGAACATGATGTAGAAATGGTTAAACATGCTGCTCGTGTAGGTTCAGAACTTGGTGTAGATATTGTTAAAACTAATTATACTGGTGATCCAGATTCATTTAAAGAAGTAGTTGATGGTGCTTTAGCTCCTGTTGTAATTGCAGGTGGACCTAAGGTAGAAACTGATGAAGAGTTACTTACAATGGTTAAAGACTCTTTAGAAGTTGGTGGTGCTGGTGTAGCTTTCGGTAGAAATTTATTCCAAGCTAAAAGCCCATACAAAATAACCAAAGCTATTTCTGAAGTTGTTCATAATGACTTAGAAGTTGAAGAAGCTTTAAAATTCTTAGATTAAGGTGATTGGATGAAAGATAAATTCACATGGATTATAGCTCCTGATTTAGATTGGGATGATAAAAAAGAAATGATTACTACTTCTTTAGAAAGTGGAATAGACACTGTTTTAGATTTAATTGACATCGAAAACATTAATAAAATTGGAAATATGAATGTAGTTTGTAATAGTCCAGATGCAGATATTTATCTTATTGGACTTAATGGTGAAGGAGATGGATTCCTCCCATTGGATTTAGCTAAATCTAAAGATTTAGAAAGTGTAAAAGAAGCTAAATCTGAAGGTAAAACTGTTTGTTCATTTGTAGAAATAACTGATAAAGACCACGAACAATTAGCTGTAAAGTTAGGTAAAGTTTCTGATTATATTATTTTAGTTTCAACTGATTGGACTGTTATTCCATTAGAAAATATTATTGCAGATTTACAATCTGAAGATGTTAAAATAATAGCTGCTGTAAACAGTATTGAAGAAGCAAGATTAGCTATTGAAACATTAGAAGTTGGTTGTGATGGAGTTATTTTTGAAGCTAATAGTTTTGCTTTAATTAAAGAAATTGCAGATTTAGTAAATTCATTTTCAACTGAAGATTATGAACTTGTTGATGCTACTGTAACTGATATTAAACCTTTATCTACTGGAGACAGAGTTTGTATTGATACTACAACTATAATGGAACCTGGTGAAGGTATGCTTATTGGATCATATTCCAAAAATTTATTCTTAATTCATTCTGAATCATTAGAAAGTGAATATGTAGCTAGTCGTCCTTTTAGAGTAAATGCTGGACCCGTTCAAGCTTATGTAATGGTTTCTGGAAATAAAACAAGATACTTATCTGAACTTGAAACTGGTGATGAAGTATTAATTGTAAATAATAAAGGAATTACTAGACCAGCTATTGTAGGTCGTTGTAAAATTGAAAAAAGACCATTAATGCTTATTGAAGCTGAATATGAAGGAA
>JAKSUH010000054.1 GCA_024413395.1 archaeon | reverse complement strand
TTTTTGATTAAATCAATTGTTTTTTCATTTAACTTACACACTATTAATTAATTTGTTTGTTTTATAGTTATAGAATAGTTACATTTATATTATAATTATTTTATATATTAGTTTAAAGTGGTGAAATTATGGAAGAAAATAAAAAACCAATAAACCGTCCAATACAAATTTTTTCTAGTCCTGATAGTTCAATAGGCGTAAATGTTGTTAAAAGTCCGGTTAAATTAACTATTCTTGACATGCTTAAAGAAACTGATATGGAATTTGATGAAATTACATTAAACACTGGTAAATCTAAATCAACTATTTCAGTACATTTAAAATCTTTAAGAGAAAATGGAATAATCAACTATAGGGTTGATCCAAATGACAATAGGAAAAAAATATTTTTCTTAAGTTCTAGATACTTAGGCTCTGTTGATATTAAGGAATCAAAAGAGATTGAAGAGACTACACCTGAATTTTTAATTGAGAATATAATAAATAATAAAGCAAACTTTTCATTATTATTATTCCATACATTAAGGTCTACTTTAATTCAAGAAGGAATTTCTATAAATCCATTTTTACATGATACTGGATATCGTATAGGTGAAGCACTTTATCCATCATTAAAAGATGATGATTTAGAAAAATTTATAGAAAATATCAAAGAATTTTGGGAATCTAATAAATTAGGTGAATTAGACATCGATTTAGGTCAAATTATTAAAGTTAAAAACGGGGATTGTTTTGAATGTGGTTCCCTTCCAAAAATAGGAATTCCTGCATGTTACTTTGATGTTGGAATTTTGGAAGCATTATTTAGTAAATACTTTGGTATGCCTCTTAATGTAATTGAGACTAAGTGTTTCACAATGGGAGATAATCATTGTGAATTTGAAATTGAACCTTTAAGTCTTGAAAAAATTAGAAATCTTGAAGGAATTTAAATTTAAATAGGGTTTTTCATTAGAAAAACCTTAAAAACTTTTTTTTAATTAATTTTTTCTATAATGTATTCTTCAGATAATCTTTCATCTACATATCTGAAATCACTTTCATCAATATCTTCTAATGCTAAAAAAGCTACATTTCTTCCAGTATCTAAATATTGACTGATGATTTTAGCTGCTACATCCCAACTATTTTTTAAATATTCTTCAGATGTATCTGTTGAAAATACTGGTTTAACAAGCATTAATCTTTTATAATCTGGTCTTTCTTCTAAAGTAGGGGTAGCAATTTCTAAAGCTTTATTTGTTTGATCTATGATATTATGAGCAAAAATAACTTGAGCAGTTTTTAAAATTTCACATTTTTCAGAGGTTATATCTTCTTTGGAATTTACTCTAACACCTATTAATTTTCCTTTTTCTGTCATATAATCACATAATTACAATTTTTTAATTTGAATATTGCTTTTCAAATACGCTTTCTATAATTTATTTATATTATCTTAACTAATATATTTTTGATGACTGATTCATTGTTTTGTCCTAAGTGTGGTATGTTAAAAAATAATTGTATTTGTGGAAAAAGCGAAAGAAAAAAATCTTCAAAACCTTCTTCAAATCTTTATAGTTATACTAAGAAAAGATTAGAAAAGAAGAAATTAACTGAAAAAGATATTCCTGAATCTTATGTTATAGAAGACCATATTTGGCCTAAAGAAAAGGTTGAAGAGTTTAAAACTCAATTTCCATACATTAATGAAGAAATATTAGAGAATTTTCCTTTCGAACAACCAAGAGTAGGGCAATTAGATATTATTCAAGATATTCAAGAAGCTATTCAGCAAGGATATAAATACATTATTTTAGAAGCAGGAACAGGGACTGGTAAATCTGCAGTAGCAACTACTTTGGCTAAATTATATGGTTCTGCTTATATTTTAACAATGACTAAACAACTTCAAGCTCAATATGCAGATGAATTTGGGTTTCCTTTAGTAAAAGGAAGAAGTAATTTTGGTTGTATGCAAGATAATTTTGATTCAACATGTAATGTGGGAACTTGTAAAACAACACCTGTTTCACATAATTTTTCATGTCTTTATGGAATAAGTAAAAATCCAACCTTGGATGCAGGAATTGCTTTTGATGATTCCTTTGGAAATTCTGTATTCTTCCAATCAGAAAATCATTGTAATTATTGGCAACAAAAAGCAAATGCTATTAATTCTCCAATTAGTTTAATGAATTATGATTATGCAATTCTTGAATTAAATTATGTAAAACATTTTGGTACTAGGTCTCTTTTAATTCTTGATGAAGCTCATAATATTGAGAATAAATTAATGAGAACAATGGAAGTTAATTTATATAATACACGTATTCAAAAAGATATAAATAAAGTCATTTCTGCTCAAACTTTAAAAGATGGACAATTAAAAGACTGGATTTTAGAGGTTGAAGCACTACAAGATGCTTATGAGGATATTGAATTAGTTAATATTCCTGCAAATAAAGCAGATAGGATAAGGTCAACCGTATCTAAACTTAAAAATTTAAGAGTTAATTTAGAAAAAGAGCCTAAAAATTGGGTAATTGATGCAGATGAATATGGAGTTTCATTTAAACCATTAAAAGTTCATCATTATGCTAAAAATAACTTATTAAAATATGGGGATGTTTGTATTTTCATGTCTGCAACTATATTATCTCATAAAATGTTTTCTAAATGGTTAGGTTTAGATCCAGATGAAGTTTATCATATTAAAGTTGACAGTCCATTTAATCCTAAAAATAGACCTGTTTCTTTATCTTTAGCCGGTAAAATGTCTAAAAGTAGAATAAAACAAACTGCTCCTAAGACTATTCCTATATTACAAGAAATTTTGGAAAAACATAAAAATGACAAAGGATTAATCCATACTAATAGTTATAAATGTCAACAGTATATTAAGAAACATTTACCTAATTCCAGATTAATTTCACATACTCCTAGGAATAGGGAAGCTGTATTGAAACATTTTGAAGAAGATGAAAATCCTTTAGTTTTAGTATCTCCTTCTATGAGCGAAGGGGTGGACTTACCTTATGATAAATGTAGATTCCAAGTAATTTATAAGATTCCTTTCCCATATTTAGGTGATAAACAAGTTTACATGCGCCAAAAAAGAGATCAAAGATGGTATGCTTATAAAACAGTCATGACATTAATGCAAGCTTATGGTAGAGGAATGAGAGCTGAAGACGATTCTTGTTTTACTTATATCTTAGATAGTGATGTTAATATGTTATTAAGAAGTCCTATTTATAGATCTTTAGTTCCAGAATTCTTTAAAGAAGCTATTATTAATTTATAATAAACTTAATCTGTTGTATAAATATCTTTTAGATTAAAAATATTTTTTATTAAATTTTTATTATATTTTTCAATTAGATTTTCGTGTTTCAATTTCATTAGTATATTGTTTATTTCATTAACATCAACATCTTCCGTGTTGCTTATTATTGGACAAATAAAACTAATTTTGTCATTATTTATCTCTTTTCCTTTCAATATATTTTTAAATAAATTTAATATGTTTTTGAATGATTTCATAATCATATTCAATTTTTTCATCATCTAAAATTTAATTTAATACTTATAACGTTATGTCCAAAATCTTCTATTAGATGGTTTAAATTATAAAATAATTCTATTTCTTCCGTTATGTTTTTATATTTATTATCTAATTTATTCAGTATGGTAATTATTTCAGCATCATTTTCTCTTAATTTTTCTAATGTATTTTGTTCTAATCCTTGATTATAACTCTCTTCAATTAATTTTTTAGTTAAATCAATTTTAAAACTAAGTAACTTAATTATATTAGTTGGTTTACTTTTTTTAGGCATTACAATATTAAATATAAAAATAATCACGATTAAACTTACAGCACCGTTAACTGCAAACAGTATAGCAGTATCAATAGTACCTTGAGGTGACCATAAAATAAATACTAATAAAAATAATAAACATGTTATATAACCATTATCTTTTAAGAGGAAAAATAAAAGAAATGCTAAGGTGCTTAATGGAGTAATTAGGTACAGTATATTAAAGAAATCGAATATTATTAAAATTCCAAGTCCTATAATAATAGACATAACGGTTGCATAAACTCTTAATAAGAAAACTTCGCTATTAAAAATTAAATTTGTAATTAGTGTGAAAAATGAAAGTAAAGTTGCTGTGAACATCCAATTTTGATTTATATAATCCCATGTAAAGCATATTAAAATCACAATAATAAAACGCACAGAATATCTAAATTCCTCTGTATTATTAACAGATTCTTCTTTATTTGATAAGTTTCTTGCAAAAACATCATTTAATATTTTAAATATATTTTTGCATTTATTTGTCATATAGTTTAAAAATGTTTGTTTTGAACTTTCATCCTCTGATTTCAATTTATGATTAATAGGTTTAAGGAATTTGGTTAGTTTACTAACTATAATACTTATTCTATAATTGTTTTGATTAACTTTTAATTTATCATTTTGATTTATTTTATTATAAGAATCCCATTTTGGACTAACATTTGAATCTTCTTTATAAGGATTATGTTGTAATAATCGCACAACAAACATGGGTATTGATGCTACAATAACAGCTACGAAAACTAATATTGTTCTACTTGCAATAAACTCTAAATCACAATTCTCAAGAGGAATGACTAAAGTTAGATAAAAAACATAAGATATTATGTAAATAATCCAACACTTCTTAAATTTTCATTTTGTTGTGTTAATATAAAAATTAATATCCAAAATATACTAAGTATTATGAATAAAAAGATATTTATTTTATATAAGCACGCGGTTAAAAAGGCTAAAGATAATAATATTGCAAAAAGTATCACTTGTTTGGCCATAGTTTTTAATGGAATTTTTCTTATTAAGAATAATATAACAAATACTATAAGAAGAAAAATTTTGTTTACAAAATTGCTATACTCTTTGTTACTTCGGTTATAATTCCCCAAATATATAAATTAACATTTAAATTAATTATGCCTGTCCCAACAGCTAAAATATAAAATAAAAAAGAACTCATTATTGCTATTATTAAATTATCCCATCTTATGTTAAAGTAAAATCAATATGATTGTAAATTCGTTTTAATATGCTTTTTTTATGAAAATTCTCATCCATTATTTTTTGTTATATTATTAATAATTAATAAAACTTACTAGTTTATAATTTAAAGTTAATTAACGGACCCGGAGGGATTTGAACCCCCGCTCTCGGGATCCGAAGTCCCGCATCATTCCAAACTAGACCACAGGCCCTAAAAAAATTAAAATATATCATCAATTGATTCAGTATCAAGTTTGGCTTTTTGATATTCTATTTCTTCCTCTTCTTTAGGTGATAATTTTTCAGAATTCGGAATTATATTGTCTAATGTTGATTGGGTTTTTTTAGCACTTGGACGTCTAAGTTTTTTTGAAAATTTGGTGTTGAATGTTTTAATATTAAAGGTGGATTCATCGAAAGGCACTTCCACAGAAGTATCTTTTTTTTCAGGTTTAATTATCTCATTATTCTCAATTTTATCCATCTTTTCCATCAAATTATCAAATGGTGTATTTAATTCTAATAATTTTACAATTGAACCTATAAATAGAATAATTCCTACAAGAGCAAGAATTACAATCAATACATTAAATTCACCAGATGATGTAAAATCAAAAACTCTTCTTGATTCGAAGTTAATTAAATAAATAGATAATATTATTAAGAAAAGTCCTGCACCTGTTCCAATCAATGGGAATAATTTAAATTTTCCAACTTTTAAATCGCTCATTTTATCAAATTTTTCATTGATTAAATCAGCGTTCAAATCATCATCAATAACTTCCTCATCAAAATTATCAGTTAAAACAATATTTTCAGAGGTTTCATCTTCTGGTATGAAGACATGCTCATCTGCCATCATTGTTTCTTCTTTTGAACTTTTCATACTTTCCCTCTACTTAATCGTATGCTCTCCAAGTATGTTTACATTTTAAACATGTAAATATTCTTGTAGGAGCTTCATCAGCACTACGGGTTTGTAATAATTTATAAGCAGCTTTATCGTGGCCACATTTAGGACAATGTTCAGTTGTTGTTGGTTGAGTGTTTGTTTCTTCACCAAGCATTTTAACATTATCTTCTGCTTCCACTTTTTCCTCAATTTTATATTCTTCTTTATCTTTATTAGAGAGTGTTTTAACAAATCCACATTTTGTACATTTTAAATCTCCCTCACTTGGGAGCATAATTCCTCTACATTCTGGACAAAAATCCATATTTTCCTCTCCATTAATTATTTTATAAGTTTTAATGCATCATTAATGATTTTTTCATGGTCAAATGCTAATTTTATTGATTTTAAATCATTTTCATTGAAAATTTCTATATCTGCAGCATCATCATCAGCTTTTTGCTGGTTGAAATCTTCTTTTGCAGTATATGCAACTGTAATTGTATGGCCTCTTGGGTCGCGTGAAGGTTCGGAATAAACATTGATTATTTTTTGTAATTCAACATCAATACTTGTTTCTTCTTTTGCCTCACGAATAGCTGCATTTTCAACAGTTTCGCCATATTCTACAAATCCTCCAGGTAAAGCCCATGAATCTTTATATGGTTCATTTTTTCTTTTAATTAAAATGAATCTTTTGGATTCATCATATATAAATACATCCGCTGTTAATGAAGGAATTTTGTATTTTCCCATTAAATCACTAAATATTTTTTTATATTTAAAGTTCTGAGTCAACTAAATCTTTGAATTCAGCAACTTCTTTTTTCAAATCATTTGCAGCTTTTTGTAATGCTAGTTTAGGTCTTTTTCCTCTTTTAGTTTTGATAGTCATATTAGGCTCACCAGTAAGAGGATGATCAATATTGTAAACTGCATATTCAACATCAGGATTTTCCATTAATAAATGTCTTAATGCATTACAAATACCGTGTCTTTCCTCATGAGCAATAAATTCGAGTTCTAAGGTTTTATCTTTTATTATTTCAAATTCTACCATTTTATCAATCCTATTCATTTACATAATTAATTGATACTTCACGTAATTCTTTTCTGTTACATTTGTAGCATTGGACTTCATTTTCTTTTTCAGTAGTATACATGAATCCTCTGCAACGTGTACAGATAGCTTTTACTACACCGTCCTCTGGGTCGGTAGTACGTAAATCAATATTATCTCCAGTGATTTTATCTACTTTAGCTTGAATTATATCTCCTATTCTAAAAGCATCAGTTAATTTATTTAAATATCCATCTTTTGCTTTAGATATGTTTATAGCTGCCATGTAAGGAAGAGCTAAAGGTCTGTCACTGTCTTTCATTCTGTCAACTTTAACATTTACACGTTGGTTTCTTATATTTGTTATTTGACCGTAAACTGAATCTCCTATTTTTAAAAGACCAGGAGCACCTGCACTTGCTTCAACTGAGATTGTTTTCATATTTGAATCAATTTTTACATTACCTAAAACTGATGATTTAATATCTCCTTCATCGTCATAGGTACCTTCACCAAGTAAGTATTGTTCAATAATTCCTATTGCATCTCCAGGCATTACAAAATCTCCATCATTCACAGTCATATAATTCACCAACATTAATAATATAATCAATAATATATAGTTTATATCAATTTTAATATTTATATCTATTCATATCGTTCATGGAATAAAATTTCGTCTAATTGGTACTTTTCCCATTCACGCTTGTTAAGTACGATTTCTAATTCTTTCGGTGTTAATAATGGTTTTTTATACATTTGAGAATCATCAATAGCTATTCTTGGACATGCAGTAACTACAAATGCATTTAATTCCATATAAGGTAATAAAATATCTGGATTTATATTATCTGCTAATATGATGTATGCTTCCATTCCTGCATCTTCAATTTGTTTTTTGATATCTTTTGCAAGTACCATTCTGTATTGTCCTTCTTTTGATGATACTATAATTCCCCATTTTTTAGCTTCACGTGCTTTTGTGATTCTTGCAAATCTTATTCTTAAAATTCTATCTGCAAATTCGCTCATTTCTCTAATTTCGCCATTATAAGGGTCAAGAGCTAATACAGGGGTTTTTGTAAATAAATATATTCCTAATGGGTGGAAACTTCCACTTCCAATAAAAAGAGCTACTTCGGCATCTAAATTTTTAATAGATGAGAAGTTACATCCAAGAACTTGTCCTTTACGGGTGCTTTTTGAAGAACCAAGAACAACTTCTTTTCCATGGCCTTCTAAATAATCTTTAATTTCATTCAAAAGGTGTAAATGTTGTGTTGTGGTCACAAGTGCTATTTTTGAGTAATCTTCAATAATTTCAAGACTTTCTTCAAGAACAGGTTTAATATTCACACTTGAATATGCTTCAATAAATAATACTGGGACCTCATATCTTAAAGGAAGTGAAGTATGTCCATAATGAACAACTAAATCTACAATATATTTCATTTTTCTGTCGGATACATCACAAGCACCAAAACATGGATCTCCAGAAATGATTACACTTGCTTTTGTTTGGCTTTCAATTTCTTTAGCTATTTTAACAGCCTGCATTTTTAAGCCTTCTGGAAACTGTAGACCAACAGTTTTTACTTCTCTTGAGTTAATTTTTTTAATAACTCGTTGTAGGTCCATATTATACATTGACATAATTAATCTTCAATTGTACCGGTTATTACTAC
>JAKSUH010000053.1 GCA_024413395.1 archaeon | reverse complement strand
CTAAATAGATATTATAATATTTGACATATTAGTATATAAAGTTTTAAGTATACCTAAAAATATAAGATTTTTAATACTTTATTAATAAATAAAGAAAATCAGTAAAAATAGTGTTTACTTTATTTTTAAAATTAGATAAATTAGCAAAATAAGTAAAATGAAATAAAAGATAAAGTATTTATAAGAAATTGAAGTTATAATAAAATAAAAAATGTGGTAAAGATGAGACGAAGGAAAAAAATAATAATAGCGATATTACTTGTAATCCTTATTGGATTAGTTGCAGCTATTGTTCAAGCATTATATTTCCCTAGTGCTGACAATGGTATGTTATCCCATGGTGACAAAAATATTTTAGTATGTGCATTAGATGAAAGCGAACCGAGAGATGGAATGGGAGCATGTGATATGGCATTTATTGTTCATCTTAGTAATGGAAGTATGACAGGATACGAACCAGTTTATCCACATGGTTTAAGACACCCTACACAAGCCGAACCCGCAGCATATGTTGCACAAGGAGCCGGAAAGAGATTATTATTACACGATGCATATTATAGTGCAAATAATACTCAAGGAATGATTTGGGCTAAAGAGATTGTAGAATACAATAAAAATACAACTATTGATGCTGTTGTTTGTATTGATACAAAAGGAGTTAGTAACATTTTAAAAGTAATTAACCCTGTTGTTATTGATAATAAAACAGTGAATGTTAGTGGTGCTGATTTTGTTCGTGAAGAACAATATGGTGGAGGAGCAAGTAGAGGAGATGCAGTGTTAGTAGTAGTTAAAGCTGTAGCTCAAAAAGCTCAAGAACCACAATATAAAACAGACCTTATTAATGCAGCAATAACAGAATATAATAATGGAAATATTATTATGTATCCTGAAGGAGCATTCATGAGTCTCTTAGCAACCAAAGGAATAGAAACCATATTTGGTTAAACCCTTGGTTCCAAATTTTTTATTAAAACACCCATAAAAATTACCACCATTGGAAACAACAATATATACAAAATAAACAGAATATTTGATGGAATAACTTCCCCCATAACTGTTGAAGCTGCCATAAGCATTATTAATAATACAACTGGCAATAAAATTGCTAAAAAAGTATAAATTAAAATAAAACCATTTAATTTTTGAGAATATTCTTTAAGCTTTATTTGCATATCAAATGAAATATCTTCAGCAATAATATTCAAATTACTAGCTAAATTTCCACCCACCCTTAAAGTACCAATTATTTGACGAGTTGCACGGGTTAAACCTTCAGAATTCACTTTTTTACTCATAGAAATTAATGCAATTCAGTAGTTTCTCCATATTTAACTTCTTCAAGTACTCTTTTAAATTCTAAAGATAAAGACCCATAATCTGAAATAGCAATAGCATATAATGCATCATGCAAACCTTTACCTGATTTTAACTCAGTTGCCATATGCCTTAAAGCATAAGGAAGTTCTATAGTAATATCATTATATTTTTGCCTTTCTTTAATATTAGGAAGATAAAATACAGTAAAAATCAACATTAAAAGAATTACAATAATAATTATAAATATTTCAAGAGGTATTAAGAAGAAAATAACCCCTAAAAGAATTATTAGTCCACCAATAACTTTTTTATTTGTTATAATAGTTCTAAAAAAATCTTCTTTTTCATCTTCATAGGAAAAAGTAAATACTTTTTTAATATTTTCTATTGAAAAAAAGTTAAAAATTTTTAAAACAATATCTCCCAATATCATTAAAAATAGATCAAAAATATCTAACCCTCCTTATGTTTCTAAGAAAATCTTATTCAATAATGCATCTGAATCCTTATAATACATATCAAAAATTAATTTTACATCCTCGGCAGAATGTAAATCATTATTAACCATAGACTCTAAAACAACCTTTCTGTTTTCCAACTCTTTATACATGTCAGAAATTGTTTTTCCAGAAAAATTAGCTATATCCGACAATGTTTTTGAAGCTATTGAAACATTTTCTATTTCATCGTTCATAGGATTCCATTTAAATATTTTATTTAATTGAACAACCCCTTCTTCAAATCCTACAACTTCAGCTACTTCACTAACTCTCCTAAAAGATACATCATTTGATTTATAAATCCTATTCTGCATTATAATAAAATCAATAGCTCCAACCATTACAGGAGGAACACACATAGGATTATTAGTTAATCTGGTTATAGTTTCACGTGCATCATTTGAGTGTAATGTTCCAATACCAGAATGGCCTGTATTTAATGCTGTGAATAAAGTAATCGCTTCTTTTCCTCTAACTTCACCAACAATAATTCTATCCGGCCTTTGCCTTAAAGAATTCTTAACTAAATCATCCATAGTCAATTCACCTTTATTTTCAACATTTGGAGGTCTTGTTTCCATTCGAATAATATGTTCATGAGGAATTTGAAGCTCTAAAGTATCTTCAATAGTTATTATTCTTTCATTATGATTTACAAAAGCGGATAAAGTATTTAATGTGGTTGTTTTTCCAGAACTTGTTCCACCAGATATAATTACATTCGCAGGTTTTACACCTAAACCATCAAAAGTTAACCAGAAAAAACTAGCTAATTCTATAGAAATAGTCTTTGCATTGATTAAATCAATAATAGTTAAAGGATCTTTTTTAAATTTAAGAATAGTTAATGAAGGTCCATCAGCAGACACTGGTGAAAGTGTTGCATTAATTCTTGATCCATCTATCAAATGCCCATCTAATATAGGGGATTCTTGGTCAATTCTACGATTTATTTGTCTAGCAATAGAATCTATTAACTCAATTAGTTCAGATTCTGTTTTAAAAACAATGTTTGTTTTCATCATACCTTGTTTTCTATGATAAACATAAACCGGTTTATTAATTCCAATTACCATTATCTCCTCTAAATCATCATCTTGAATTAAAGGATCAATTTGACCATAACCTAATAATTTCTGTAAGAAACTTTTAGATAAGCTATCCAAATATTCATTTGTTAATTCAATAGTTAGATTTTCTTTTGTTAACCTATTAAATAAAAAGTCTTTAATATCATTTAATAAATCAAATTCATTCTGATTAATATTTTCACCAGAAGATAGCTAAATCTACTAAATTTTCTCGAAGTTCTGTAAAAAGTAATTTTTCTTGTGGAGTAAATTTTTGTTTAACAACATTATAAATAGATATAACCTCATTATTTGGCATTATTACTTTAGATAATTCTTTATTAGATTTTATACTCATTTTTATTACCTTTTTAATGAATTTATTAAATAATTAAAATTGAGTAATACTAATTTATATAATTTTATTATATTAAACATTAAAAATTAGTTCGAAAAATAAACAGTATTTAAAAATACATGTACAAAAAATTACTCAAACATTTAAATAAAAAAAACTATTTCAAAATCAATATTAAATTTAATTGCTTATACAATTATTTTTTAAAAATTAAATTTAAAGGATGTTAAAGAAGATGAAAATTAATAAGTTTTCTATAATAATAATTAGTTTAATATTATTATGTTCACTAGGAATAGTTAGTGCACACGAAAATAACATAAATACAAGTATGAATGTGTCTAATACACATAATGATTCCACATTGATGCAAAAACAAATTTACAATCTTTTAATAACTGTTTATAATAATACTTGGAGGACGTTCATCTTCAAGGAGCGCATGTTTACATATTAAGGTATGATGGTAAGGCTATTGATGAAGGATATAGTAATGGATATGGAGAATGCCAATTGAAATTCAATGCCTATGAGGGAGACCACTATTTTTTATATGCAGAATTCCCAGATGGTGCTTTTAATGTTGTTCCTTTTACTATTGAACCTAATCTTCAAGGTATTGTTATTAACAAACATGAGTGAATTGTATATTGACAAACATAATGAATTTGTAGGTTACCATTAACAACATTTTGTAATTATTCAAATACACATTTATTAACTAAGATTATGTACTTATTTACATGATCCTATTTTTTCTTATTTTATCTTGCTAAATCAACTAAAATATATAAATTAACTTTTAAATCTAATAATAGGTAAAACAAATGAACAAATGAACAAAATTAACAAAGGATTACTCGTATTAACTAAGTTGATAGAGCTATTATCTTGAACAGGTTTTGAAGAAGAATTATCTTTAACCTCAACTGCATTTTTAAAGTTTTAGAAGAAGGATTATAATTATAAGCACCTAAATAACTTATAGTTAAATCATAAACTCCAAGACTTGAAGGCATAGGAATAGTATACATTTCTTTAACATCAATTCCAAAATAACTTAAAAATGCAAGCATTTCATTATAAAAAACCTCAGGAGAACCATATTCTACATTTTTATGATTAGTTAAAACTTCACAAGTCACAGCAGGAACACCAATAACATTGCAATAATCTTCAAGAGCACCAGGATAATCCACACCTGCTTCTTCATAAACATCAAGATAATAACCAGTTCTATTAGTTATATATGCTGCAATTAAATAACTCTCATATTCTGGTTTTAAAGAACACATAACACAAGTAACTCCAACATCACTATTAGAATGTCTTGTACGGTGAAAATCACCAATTGCATTGCATTAACAGACAATGCAAATTTAGCAATACTATTAGAAAGAGTACCCTCAATATTTGCCACATTGTTTAAATTAATACCATTAAAAGTTCTAGTATTATTTGCAATTGCTTCAGGGAAAAGTAAAGGACAAATATAAAGAGTCCCTTGATTTCTTGGTTAGAATTTGCTAAAGTATTAATTAATTTAAAAGCAGAAATAATTGATGCTAATTCTGCACCATGACGTCCAGCATTCAAAACAATTACAGGACCATTACCATTACTAAATTTAATTATAGGATTACCTTTTTTAGCTAAATCCAAAATATAATCAGTTAATGGAGTATGTTCAATAGAATTCATTAAAGGAATATTATTAGTTAAATCTGCTTTAGATCCCCAATCAAAAACATTGATTTCATAATTGACTTTTTTTTACATTATTACTAATCTTAAAACAGAAAGTACCATATGTATCAACAGGAACATTATAAGATTTACCGTCAAATTCAATATTAACCGTACCACCAGTTACAGGGTTACCAACTTCATCAATAACAGTACCATTAACAAAATAGGAACCATCACCATTCTTTTTAATATCAAAAATACTTCAGTGTCTAAATTTTTATTAAAAAAGAATGATTTATTAATAATATTTTTACAAGGATTATAATTACCTAAATCATCATAATAATCTGCAGATATAGAAATATTTTTACCAAATAATTCATTTGGAATAGTCCACATAAAAACAAAATTACCATTTTCATCAAGGGCAAACTCACCTAAAAAAGACCCTTGTTTAAAAAATTTAAGATAACCTTCAATTACTTCCTCTTCATCGGAAGTATCAACAAGATTTCCTGAGAAATAAACTGTATTACCATACCTAGTTTCACGAATATTAGAATTTGTTACATTCAATACTGGAACATATAAATTAAAACTACAATTAGCACCATTATAAATATCATTACTTAGATAATCACAAGAAATTATAAAATTGCCTGTTTTACTCATAATAATGTTATTAAGGTTTGCATTACCTCTTTTACTTTAACAGTATAATCCTTTCCAAAGACATCATGAAAAGTTACATTACCATAGTTTATAGCATTTCCATTAACATCTATTACATGTACATTAAGTGATTTTTCAAAATTATAATATCCTACTTCATCTGAAGCAGTTAAAGTAACATTAATATTTGAATTAGCAGATAATAAATTAACTTAAATAGAGGAATCATAAACAATAGTATCATTAATATCATTTGCAGATACATTAGTTAAACATAAAAATACAATTAAAAAAGTTAATGCCAATGATATATTTAATTTTTTTATAATTCCACGCCCTAAATCATCATATGAATAAAAACAAAAATTAATAGATTCTTTAACTAAAAAACATTAGAAAATAAGACATCTATTAAAAAATAATGCTTTTAATTATATTATATAGAATTAAAAGAATAAATAACTTTTTATTTAAAATTTAATAAATCGAATATCTAATAACTTCATAATTATTCACGACTATTGTAAGACATATTTTATTTATATTGAAAAATAAAGACAAAACTATGAGTGAAAAATGTTCTTGTGGTAAAGATTGTATTACAACAAAAGAAAACATCCAAGAAAAAATAAGTAAGTTGTATCCTTGTGATAATTGTGTAGATATTTCAATAAAAAAATTTACACCATTAAAAAAATATGACGAATATGATGAGATTAATAGCAATTATTATCTCTGTTCATGTGGAAAAAGGCCATTAGATGTTGTTATGGGCCATATATTAAAGATAATGATTGAAAAGAAAATAGTTCCTGAAAAAGCATCACTTAGAAGAAACTCACCAATCCCATTACCTTCATTTTACCATAGCAGCGAAAATCCACAGTTTATTGGAGAAGACTCTTTAATTTTAATTCATCCTGATTTAACTAAAGAAATAGCTAAAAAAATTATTAATGAAGTAGATGAAGTTAAAGGAATAATTAAAGGAGAAGGAACAATAGGTATTTTAGATAAAAAAAGCGAAATTAATGAGTATGAACTACTTGCAGGATGTGATGTACGTAGTGATATTTGTAGAACCTTAATTCCTTCTGAAAAAATTATTATTAACAAAAAACAATCAATCTCTCATATTGAAGTAGCACCTACCACAGAACAAAAATTAGTCAAATTGTACAATTATTTAGAAAATAGTAAAAAATATAATGAAAATCCAGAAAACTTTACTGCTTTAGATGGAATGTGTGGTTGTGGAGCATTAGGAATCTTTTTATTAAAATACGGCTTTAAAAATGTAATATTTAATGATATATATGATAAAGCTTGTGAAACAACTCAATTAAACCTTGAAATAAATGAATTAGAAAGTGAAGTATTAAATGTAGCTTTTGAAGATTTAGAAGTTGAAAAAGTAGATTTATGTATTATTGATGGATATCCTGGAGTAGATATTGAAAAAATTATTGAAAAAGCAGAAGAAATAGCAGATGATGTCCTAATAACCTAATAAACGTCTGCATGTAAATTATTATTGCGGGAATAATTGAAACACCCATTAAATGAGATTTGCCAACACCAAGATAATGAGGAAGTAATCCCATAGTAGTTGAAGTAATTAATGCAAGAGTTATATAAAGAACATTTACTTGATAATAAAAAGTAAAAACATACAAAATTATAATCATTAAAATAATTACTGCTATTGAAAGCTTACGATAATCAACACCACCCATTAATTTTGAAAAAGAATTGCCTAATTTTAAACATAAAAATAATGAAACTGCTACAGCAAGTAAAGAAGCAAAAATAAATACGAATAAATGGTACAAAGAAAATTCAGCTATTAAATAAGACATATACACTGCAATTCCGCTTCTAAGATTACCAATCAAATAAATAGCAATTAATGAAAATAATGTATCCGAAGTGTTTAATCCACTTATTGCAAGCATGAAATTAGTTGTATCATCATCTCCCTCCCCAGATCCACTAGCCGCTTGAGCAATTACACTTCCTTGAGCAGGTCCAAAACCAGGCAAAAATCCTAAAATAGCACCAGAACAACCACCTGCAACAATACTTTTTAGTTTATATTTATCTGAATCAAAATCATAGAATTCTGATGAGGAATTGTAGAATTATCATTTAAAGAAAATAAGATAGTACTGATACCGAATAACCCTGAAAAGGTACACATTAATGAAATACCCGAAGATATAGGAGTTTGAAATATAGTCCAACCTAATATTCCAGATATTATAAATAGAAATAATGCCCAGAAAAAAGATCTTCTAGAATTTGTTAAACGATAAATAAGATAAATTGAAGCCACTAATAATATTATCCAGGTATAAGGTTTAGATATTTCATGAAATAAGGATAAAATAATATCAAAAATAGGCATCATAATAATTGTAACAATAATAGCTCCAACCCACCAATTGAAACAATTCTAATAGCTTCTTTTGATCTACCTTCTAAAACCATTCTATGTCCTGGAAGAATAGAAACAGCAGTTCCTTCTTCAGGAACACCTAAAAGCATACTCGGAATATTTTCCAAAAGAGCATGAGCTATAGACATAGCCACCATTAAAACATATAGAAATTCAGGAGATAAAAAAGATAATAAGAAAGTAGAAGCTGCAAAAATAATAGCTCCTGCAGTATTGACATGGATTCCAGGAACCATACCTGTAATAGTACCTATTGCAATACCAATAAAACAAGCTATAACTAATTCAAACATAAAATAAAGTTAAAATCAAGATTATTTAAACTTTATTTATAAAACAGAACAATTTTTATCTCTTTATGAGAAATTAAATAAAAATAAAAAATAAAAATTATTTTCTTTTAAAAGAAACTTTTTTAAAATCACGTTTAGTTTCACTTTTATTAACTTTAATTTGCTTTTTACCGCAAATTCCACCTTTAGTTCCCATAATTTTCACCTCATTAAATATAAAGAAATATTAGAACATCCTAAACCCTTTTTATTAATAAGAATATTTAGAGAGAGGTTGACAGTTTTATAATTTTAAAAGTTTAGGTATGCCTAAAAATCTTTATAATTATAGTTTACTTTCATAGTATATAAAAGTTTAGGTAT
>JAKSUH010000052.1 GCA_024413395.1 archaeon | reverse complement strand
AAACCAATAGCTACTCCAGCACCAACAGCTGCTAAAGCAGTACCTAATCCTACCATAATTAATTCACCTTTTTGAATAATTTTTTTTAATTAATTTGATTTTTTAAAAAATTTTAATCTTTAGTTTTTGTAAAAATTCTGTTAGCTTTGAAAGCTTCGAATTTTGAGTTTCCACTCATAAAGAATTGTGAAAAGAATTCAACATAGTTTAAACGCATAGCGTTTACAAATGCACCTAATACTTGGAATGCGAAGTTTGCTATGTGACCACCTATAAATACAATAATAGCAAGTAAAATTGGAATTACAGGAATTGGAATCATAGTACCAACAATTTGTGTTAAAATGTTAACAGTCATTGCAATACCACCAGTAGCTAAACATAAAGCTAAAAGACGAGCATAAGATAAGATATCTCCCATATAACCGAAAATATCCATAACTCCGTATGCACCATTAGCCCATACAAGAATACCAATACTAGCAACTATTAATACACCACCAAGAATCATACCGATTAAACCAATTGCAGGCATTAAGAAACCTAATGCCAATAATACAATACCTGCTTCGAATATAAACCAAACAATTTGTGAACCCCAAGCTTCTTTTTTATTTCCATATCTGTAGTTGTTAATCATACCTATTAAGAAACCTATATTGGTGTAAATAAGACCAATAGCAATAGCAATAATCAAGATAGTGTCTGGGTGTTTAAATGCTTCGACTGCAGGAAGTACGGTTGGTAAACGGAAAGATAACATCCTTTCTGGGAAATCCCCAATGAAACCGTTTGTAAGTAAACCTAATATTATAGCCCATATACCACATGCAATAAAAATCCATCCAAATGAGTTCATAGATTTTTTAGTTTTACCAAGTCCTCTAACTAAAATTACACCAATAATAGATACAATTAAACCATAAAGTGCATCGGTTAAACAGAAACCGAAGAAGAACGGCATCATAATTGCAACTAAAATAGTTGGATCAATTTCATTATAACGGACAGGCGCATACATGTCTACAATGAATTCGTAAGGTTTTGCATAACGACAATTCTGTTGTAATACAGGTACATCCTTATCATCTGTTCCTTGAATATCGGAAACTTCGAAGGTACAATGTCCTTCTGTACTTTTCTCAACGAGTGCTTTTAATTCTTCTACATCTTTTAAAGGTACCCAAGCTTCAAGCATGTAAGTATCTTTAGTTTTTACAAATGCAGAAAAAATCTCGTTCTTTTCTTTTTCATTTTCTAATTGTTCTTTAAGAGCTAATATTTTATCATCCCATTCTTCAGCTACAGAACGTAAGTCTGCTTTAATGGAAGAACGTTCACTTTCGATTGCAGCAAGTCTTGAATCAGCTTTTGTAATTACTTCAGCTGGTCTTCCTTCTGCATCACCAATATCATATCTCTCAAAGTCGAATTTACGTAAAACCGCATAAGCAGCATCAGCAAATTCTTTTAAAGTCACAACAATGATATTTGAATACTCTTTATCATCAGTTGGGACAATATATAAGTCTAATTCGTCAGTCAATTTACTTAATTCATTTTTGATTTCTGAAGCAGATTCAACATTAATCCTTCCAACAATAGTTGAAGTGAACTGAGAATCATTTAAAAGCGCTAAATCCATGTCAAGATTGGATAGTTTGATAGCTAAACTTTTATTAGATTGTAGTGCACTTGTTTCGGTGTCTAGTGCAGATAGTTTTCCCTCAATAACACTAGTTTTTGCTTCAACCTGTGCTAAAACTTCTTCAACATATTTGATTAACTCATCAGTAGTGTAATTATTTACTAATTGTTGAACTGGAATATCTGGTTTGATAAATGACATTATTAAGTCTTTCAACCCATGGTTCTCAGATAATGAATTACCTAATAATTCAGATATACCACTAGTTTTCATCAAAAGGGAAGAGAGTTTACCAGTCTGAGGTGCGGCTTTTGAAGGAGTTACCATCTCCGCCAATTCAGGATCTTGCTGAATACGATCAGAAATATCACTTATTTGTAAAATTCCTCTAGTGTGGAGAGCATCCACAGTTTGAGAAATATACTTCTCAAGTGTTATTATCTTTATTTTACGCATTCTAGCTGTCTTGAACATTTATCTCACACTACAATATATTTTTGACGATTATAGAAGCAGCTTCGTCGACATTTGCCATTGCTTTTTCTTTTAAAGCATTTACATCTTTTTCAGCATCTGCCGCAATTACTTCAGCTTCTTTTCTAGCTTTTTCTTCAGCATCAAAAACAGTATTTTGAGCTTCTTCTTCTGCGGAACCTTTAGCTGCGTTTACAATATCTACAGCATTTACTCTAGATTCATTAATCATATCAGTTGATTTGACTTCTGAATCAAGAACTAATTGTTCAGCATCAGCTTCAGCCTTTTTTATCATTGCGATAGCTTCTGATATCTCTGCCATAATTAATCACCATGGTGATATAATGTTTATATTGCATTATATATATCTTTTATTATTATATTCATTAAGAAAAAATATTAAATTAAAATTTAAGTAGGATTTTGATTAATTAAAGATAAAAAATAAAAAAAGTTTTTTACAAGACAATTATTGTCTGTAAAAAATTCTTAAAAATTTGTCTGGTAATTTTTGTGTATAAGCTAAAACTGAAATTAAAAAGATAATAAAACCAATAATAGCTATAATATAATTATAAGGAATTTGTACTAATAAATAACCGCTAAATGCAATAATTATTCCTTCAAAAAATAATACTGCTTTTAACCAAGACGGTTTGAAAACAGTTACACTATAACCAATTGCAATACATACTAAAATGATTGAAGTAGCTATAACATCACCATTAACTGTTTGACCAAATATAAAAGGTTTTACAGCTTCATAAATCAATAATAAAGCTAAAACGATTCCTATATATTTAATAATTTTAACATTTTTTGACATAATACTCACTTTTATTTAACTAGATATTTAAAATAAAGCATTTGCTTTTTCTAAAATATCATCAATATTTGAAAATTCTAAAGGTTCACCATCTTCCCCATTAACCTCAGTTGTAATTAAAACTAATGGAGACCTCCATAAATAACTATAAGCAAAATAAACAACATTTACAAAAATAGCATAATCAAATACGAACAATGCAATTAAAAGAAAAAGAATATGGACATAATAATTTCCATATCTTCTTTTTTTCATTAAAATAAAGTTGTTATCACTTTGATTTATCTTAAATTTATTTTCTAAGAAAGTTTCAGAGAGTTTTTCCATTCCTTCTGAATTTTCTGCATGAACAATATCCAACTTCATAAATACTCAACAAATTCATCTATTTCCATTCTTGGAGTATCTCTTGGTTCTGCATTTCCATATCCAAGAGGAGTAAATAATAGAGGTTCCCATTCATCATCTAAACCTAAGAATTCACTAGCAATATCTGCTTTAAAAGCTCCAATATAACAAGTTCCAAGACCTACATCAGTTGCTGCAAGTATGATATGATCCATAACTATAGTTCCATCAATATCTGCAATGTTTTTACCATCCCATGGTCTTGTCCAAGCTTTTTCTTTTGAAACTGCTACGCCAATAACAATAGGAGCTTCAACAAACCAGTCTTGAGGATAAATGTTTTGTAAAATCTCTTTATTCTTTTTTGTGTCGATTACAAAGACTTTAAAAGGTTGGTAATTTACACCAGTAGGTGCAATAGTAGCTGCTTTTAAGATATAATCGATTTTTTCTTGTTCAACTTCTTTATCTAAATAACCACGTACACTATATCTTTCAGTTATTATATCTTTAAATTCCATTTTCTCAACCTTCAAAAATGATATCTTCTAAATTGCAGAATCTTCTGAATTCTTCTTCATCCATTGATTCTTCATTAATATGAGCTATAATTCCTGGAACACGACCAATAATGAAAACTCCTAAACCCAATTGAGGAAAAAATCCTAGATCAGAAAGTAAAGCTGCATTAATACCATCAATATTTAAACAAATTCCTTTCCTTTCAGAAATTAAGTTTTCAATTGATAAAGCAAGTTTTGTATGTGGACCTACTAAATCTTGAGAAATAGCTATTTCTTTAATTTTACGAGCCCTAGGGTCTTCAGTATGGTACCTATGACCAAAACCAGGTATTTTAATTTTTTTAGTTGAATAATCAGAGAATACATCTATAGCTAAACTTGCTATTTGTTTATTATCAAGATTAACATCACCAGTAAGAGTTAATGAGTTAATAGCAAATTGATATAATTTCATTGCTTTTTCAATAGCCCCTGCATGATTTTTACCGAAAGATAATAAAGCTCCAGCTACTGCAGTATTCATTGGAGAACCAGATGAAGTAATTAAACGTGCAGTTTGAGTACTAGGTGGTGTTACACCATGATCACAAAAAGATACTAAAATATGATTAAATAATTTAGATTGTTTAGTTGTAGGTAATTCTCCTTTTAACATTAAAAAAACCATGTCACTATATCTAATTTTACTAATGAGCTCTTCTTGATTATATTCTCTAGTAACAATCTTATTTGGTTCTACATTAGAGATAGCTGTTTTTAATACATGCTCATTTACTTCAAAATTATTTTCTTTCATAAAAATTCAACCTTATAAATAAATACTCCTTAATTCTATTTAAAGTTTTAAAGTAGAAACCCTTGGTTCTACAAAACATTGAGGATGAATCGCTACAATCCTTACACCGCTTGCTCTTTGATTACCAATATTAACAAAAGAACCTAAAACAGATGTTTTTCCTCCAAGACCCATTGGTCCAATATTACTTTCATTTAATTTATTAGTTACATATCTTTCAGTTTTATTTTGATTATTAAGATTACCATAAGCAATTGCTTTTAACATTAAACTATTTGCTTCATAATGACTTCTTCCAATTCCTATTGAAGGAATAGAAGGAGTGCAGCCTAATTTAGATAATGATTCTTCTAACCATTCACATGCAGTATCAATAACTAATTTATCAGACATTTTATGGAAAACCCTATATGTTTTAGAACGTATTTCAGGTCCTCCTCCTAAAAGTAAAAAATGAATATTTAATGTATCTTCAGAAATATCTCTAGAATAAGTTGATATTTCCTTATTAGTATCAATAAGAATAGGTGCTGATTTCATTGCAGAAGGTTCATCAAATAAACCTACTTTCTGTGAAATCCTTTCTAAATCATTACCCTTAACAGTCATTGGCCTACCAGGAAGATTTTCAAGTCCTTTTGCAATACCTTGATGTATATCTTCAATTAAATTTCCAGTGATTTCTCTTTTTGAGCCTAATTCGATAATGACATGAGGAATTCCAGTATCATCACATAATGGAAGCTTTTTTTCACTAGCTACTTTATAATTTTCATAAACTTGTTCTAATACCCAACGAGCATTATCATTATCTTCTTTAGAAATAGCTGATTTTAATGCTTTTAATTTATCTTGTGATAAACTTGTACTTGCTTCAATAATAGAATTAGAAATTTGATTTTGAATATCCATAATAATCATTCTGGAATAGCTAAATCTTTACTTCCTTTATCAGAAATAATAGCATCAGGATAATATTTATCAATCATTTGACTTACTAAATTAACTTGTTTTAATCTAAATTTAGCTTCTGATTCTGTTGTATCCCAATTATGAGTTTTTGCAACAGATCCGCCAGTTTTTAAATAAACAGGAGCTGCTACTTGAATCATTTTTGGAACTTCATAATGTCTAATAAATCCACCAGTTGATTTTGGATTTTCAGTATGTAAATCTAAAAATATGTCAATTGCATTTCTAATAGATGCAATCATAGGAATTTGTAAGTCCCTTACAGGATTTAATGAATCTAAACCATTATTTTCATATAATTTAGCAGATGCGGGATTAGAACATCCTGCATGAGCAGATAATTTAAATTTTACATTTTTAGGAATTTCACCATCTTTTCTCATCTGATTTAGAACATATAATAATCCTTCATCATATAATAAAATTCCACGAACACCTAATTCAACAGCTTTTTTAACATCTTCAATTGCATAAACTAAATTATTAAATCCTCTTAATCGGTATCCAATTCGACTTCCTTCTTTAGTTTGTACAGTTGCACTAGTATCATAAGTTGCTCTAGGCCCTACAGATAAAAATAACTCAACTTCATATTCTCTAGCTAGATGAACCATTTCTGAAATTTCAAAATTAGATAAAAGCATGATTCCTTTAGTTTGAGTAATTCTATGAATAGGAATTTCTTTTCTAATAGATTCTTCTAAAAGAGTACTCATAGCTTTAGGAGATTGAATACCTGGAACTTCAAATCTATATTGAGCACCATCATTAAAACGTTTTTTAGACTCAAAATCATCATTAAAACTTTTAATATTGAGTTTTTCTAAATATTTTTTAGTTTCATCCATAATTTAACCATTTAATTCATTCATAACTGAAGATATTGTTTTATGTTCAATTTCATCAATAATACGTAATTTAGAAACATCAAATGTTGGATTTAAACTTCTAAACTTATCAATTAATTCACTAAATTCATAAGGATTTTCATAATCTCCACGTGGAACAGAAGTGATATTTTGAAATACACCATTTCTAAAATGATCATCTAATTTCACTACAATTTGAGAAGGTCTTTTATCTGGATATAATGCTTCGAAATCTTCTACTTCTTGAACATGAATCTTTTGAACTAAATTTTTAACATCATTAACCATAGTAACATTAGAACTAGGCTCAAATAACCCATATTTAATTAATTCATTAAGTTTGTTTGGAGACACATCACCAAAAACAATAGCAATAGCTACTGCATAAGGTAAACTTTGCCTAAGTTCTCCAATATTTCTTGGAGCATAATTATCATGTTGTGCAGCAATTTTATAAGTTTTAACAAGTAAATTGCCAATATGATTGTATTCTTTTCCTAATGTAGCTCTTAATTTCATTGCAGTGTCTATTGAAGAGTGTAAATGCCTACAGAAAGGATATTTTTTAAAGTAAATATCTTTTAATCTAACTGGCCCTACATTTTTCAACATATTCTCCAAAGTATAATCATCTTTATTAAAAGAAGATTTATCATAAACCATAGCATTTAAGAAACCTTCTTTACCATCAATAATAGTTTGAGCTCCAGTAAAACCATTTTTAGCTAAAAATGCAGATGTAATTCCATTTTTAATAGCTCTACCAACATGTAATGGTTTACCCATAGAACCAGAATGATCAGATTCTAATAAACCTGCTGCTTGAGTACCACAAAGTCCTAAAACATTTCTTATTTGATCTTTATCAAGTTTAAGTAATTTACTAGCTACTGCACCAGCAACAAAAGCCCCAATAGTACCAGTTGCATGGAATCCTTTGTTTCTATGAGCAGGGTTTACTAGTTGACCTAACATAATACCTAACTCATAACCAGCAATTGAAGCTTCTAAAAATTCTTTACCTGATAAATCATATGCTTCAGATATAGCTAAAGCAGTAGGGAAAACTATAGCCCCTAAATGAACTTGAGCTTTTCTATGACCATCATCCAATTCTAAAGAATGAGCTGAAATCCCATTAATAAAACTAGCAGTTAATATATTTAATTTAAGACCTTTTTCACCAATAAGCGAACATTGTAATTTAGAAAAATCTTGGAGAGAATCTATTTCATTAAATGCTTTAATAGCTATTTTACTTGGTTCTTCTCTAAAACCACGATATGTAACACCATAGAAATCTACAAAAGCAGCTTTAACAGCAGCAATAGTTTCTGTAGAAGCATTATCATAATTAGAATTAAAAATAAAATTTGCAATATTTTCTAAAAACATGGGTCACCTTAGTATTATTTATAATATTCACTATTAATTAAATTTTCTAAAGTGGTGTACCAGTTAATACTAAAACAATATGAGCAATTATTAAAGAACCTACATAAGTACCAGTAATAACAAATAAAGTTACAATAATAGTTCTCCAACCCATAGCTTTAAATTTATCCCAGTTGTTACCAATTCCAATACCAACATATGCTAAAAATACAGTAACAATTGAAATTAGCTCTATATTAGAAACATAATAGATTACAAAGTCATTAATAGGAGAAATAGGACATGCAACAAAAATACCTATTAAACTAACATAAATAATTGAAGAGATATTTAAAGGAATATATCTTTCTAAATATAAACCTGTTAAACTTATTAAAGATAATATAACCATACCCATTGTAGATTTACCTATAGCATAATCATAACCAACAAAATTAGCAACTACAACAATAATTGAAAAGATTGCTAAAAGTGTAGTCCAATTTACAATTCCATCAAAAGATATAGATTCAGATTCATCGAATAAATCATAATCAACTTCTTTTCTATGTTTATTAATTTTTTGTTTAGTACCATCATCTAAATAGTTATATTTTTGTTTACTTGCTCTGTTTTTATGTTTTCTAAGCCTAGGTTTTAAAATCTTATATAATTTTTGTGTAAGAGGAATAGCTATAAAAATACATACATAAATTCCAAGACAGAAGGAAATTAAGTTAGAAAATCCTGCAAATGCTATCATATTAGTTTTATATTGAGGAAAAATAGTTAACAATGGAGCTAATGCAGCAGCATTCATACTTGCACTACCTACACCACTAGCCATTGCAAATGCATATGGATGTAATGGTAAAACAGAAACTAAAAAACTAG
>JAKSUH010000051.1 GCA_024413395.1 archaeon | reverse complement strand
GAACTCTTCTAATTAATTCACGAGCCATAGCTTCTTGTAAAATTTCAGTAGTAATATTTGTATTAACAAATACATTTCCTTGAGCAAATTCGGAAGAAACAAAGTCTTCTGGAAGCTCAGTATCAAATAATATATCGTCTTGAGATAATTCAAATGATTTACCATCTACTTCAATTACTATTTGACCTTCAGAATCTAATTGACCTTTAATTTCATTACCATCAGCTGATTCTAAGTAACCTTTAACTAAACGCATATCTCCTTTGAGTTTAGGACCTAAAGTTTTAAGATTTGGTTTAGCAATAAATGAAAGGTTTTCAAATTCTTTTGCAGCTATAACTGCTTTAGTATTTGATTGGTCTTTAATAATAGATTCTAAATCAGCTATTGCACCTGAAACATCATCATCTTGAGATACAATCGTAATATCAGAAACAGGCCATCTTAATTTATACCTAGCCACATCACGAGCTCTTATAGATGCATCAATTACATCCCTTACAATATCCATTTTAGCTTCTAATTCTTCATCAATTGCATTTTCATCATATTCCCAATCATTTAAGTGTATACTTTGATTTGCATCAGAATTTACACCTAAAACAAAGTTTTCATAAATTTCTTCAGAAATATGAGGAGCAAATGGAGCTAAAGCATGTATTAATTTTACAATAGCTGTGTATAAACTGTAGTAAGCACCTAATTTATCAGGGTCATCACTTTCAACCCAAGTTCTTCCACGAATAAGTCTTACATACCAACGGCTTAAATCATCTAAAATGAAATCATTAATTTTACGAGTAGCTTTATGGAAGAATAATTTCTCTAAATCTTCACCAACCTCTTTAATTAAAGAGTTAGCTTTAGAAATAATCCATTTAGCTTCATCTCTTAAAATCATTGTGTTTTCATTACATTTAGCTGGGTCAAATTCATCTAAAACCATGTAAGTAGTTGAGAAGACATATACATTCCATAAAATATTAAACATTTTATTAATGTTGTTTAATTCATCCCATACGAATTTTAAATCATCCCATGGTTTAGAAGCCCATAATAAATAGAATCTTAAGATATCTGCTCCATATTTTTCAATTACTTCTTCAGGAGATACAACATTTCCTAAAGATTTACTCATTTTCTTACCTTCATTGTCTAATACAAATCCGTGCATTAAAACTTTCTTATATGGAGATTTATCTAATGAAATAACACCAGTTCCAAGTTGTGAGTAGAACCAACCTCTAGTTTGGTCGTGCCCTTCACAAATAAAGTCATATGGGAACCAATCGTCAAATCCGTTATCTTCTTGAGGGTGATATAATGATGCCCAACCACCTACACCAGAATCGATCCATACATCTAATACATCTGGAATTCTATTAGTTATAGCACCACATTTATCACATTTCATTGTAATTTCATCAACATAAGGTCTGTGTACAAGTTCTGAATCTTCTGCTGTGATTTCATTTAATGCATTAGCTTTTAATTCTTCAACTGAACCAATTACTTTGATTTCACCACAATCAGGACATTCCCAGATAGGAATTGGAATACCCCAGTATCTTTGTCTAGAAATGGTCCAATCTTTAGCATTGTCTACCCAATCTCTAAAACGGCCTTCACCAGCCCAATTAGGTACCCATTCAACATTATCTAATTCATCAAGTATTTGTTGTTTAATTTCAGTAACTTTTAAGAACCATTGTTTAGTAGCTAAATAAATAATAGGAGTTTTACATCTCCAACAAACCCCATATCTATGTTCAATAGTTTCATTATTATACATTAAACCTTTTTCAATTAAATCATTGATAATTTGATTGTTCAAATCTTTAACAAAACCTTCAGCATATTTTCCTGCATCTTCTGTAAAGTTTCCTCCTTCATCTACAGGACAGAAGATAGGTAAATCAAATTGTTGACCTATTTCAAAATCGTCAGGACCGTGTCCTGGAGCAGTATGTACAAATCCACTACCTTCTCCAAGTTCTACATAATCACCAGGTAAAATAGTATGAACTTTTTCAATAGCATCAAATTCAACTTGTTTAGGAATTTCTTCTGTTAAAGGATAATCATAACTTAAGGATAATAATTCTTCCCCTTTAATTACTTTAAGAACTTCATAAATCTCTTCAGCTTCTTCTAAGATTTGATCTTCTTCATCTTCATTCTCTGCAGGGATTTTTGTTTTATGAACAATACTAGCTGGTCCTAAAACCGTTTCAAGTAAGTTTTCAGCAAGAATTAATATTTCACCATCTTTTAAAACAAATGCATAATCAAATTCAGGATTAGCACAAATAGCTAAGTTCGATGGAAGTGTCCAAGGAGTAGTTGTCCATACTAAGAAATATTCATCTGCATCTGTATCTAAAATTTTATTAGTTACAGGGAATTTAACATAAATGGAAGGGTCTTCTTTTTCTTCATAATCGATTTCAGCTGCAGCTAATGCTGTTTCACAATGAGGACACCAGCTGATAACCCTTTTATCATTAACAAGTAAATCTTTTTCATTAGCTCTTTTTAAAGTCCACCATGAAGATTCCATATATTTAGGATCTAAAGTCATGTAAGGATTTTCCCAATCCATCCAAACACCTAAATCTTCAAATTGTTGAGTCATGAGGTCTTTATTTTCAATTGCAAATTCTTTACATTTATCAACAAAAGTAGCTATACCTATTTCTTCTTCGATTTCTTGTTTACTTTTAATATTCATTAAGTGTTCAACTTTATTTTCAATAGGAAGACCGTGCATATCCCATCCAGCTTGTCTTCTTAAAGAAAAACCGTTCATACTTTTATAACGTAAATAAGTATCTTTAATAATTTTATTCCAAGTTGTACCTAAGTGGATTTTTCCACTACAATATGGAGGTCCATCTAAAAATGAGTATTGAGGGCCATTAGCTCTAAGTTTGTTTACTTTAGCAAATACATCCTCATCTTTCCAGAATTTTTGGACCTTTTTTTCTATATTTTCATGATTATATGTTTTATCCGCCTCTTTAATTGGCATGTGAATTCTCCTCATGATAAAATAAATTGATTAAAAAATGAAAAAATAATGATTAAAATGATAAAATAAGAAAAAAGTAGAATTAGAAAGTTCTAACTTTACCTTCTCTTACTAAAGTAGTAATATCTTGAATATTTGCTAAGCACTCATCAGCAACTGCAACAACTTCAGGTTTTACTTGTTCCATATCAAATCCATCTTCTAAGATAACTTGACAAGTAGCTGCTTTAGGTTGATTAATAGGTTTACCGATTTGGCTTAAAATCATTACATTAACTTGTTTTATACCATCAACTTTGTCATAAACTTTGTGTGCAATTTGTTGAGATAAAATATTGTATAATTTACCTACGTGGTTAATAGGGTTTTTACCAGAGGTTGCTTCCATAGACATTGGTCTGCATGGAGTAATCAAACCGTTTGCTCTGTTTCCTCTTCCTACTGAACCGTCATCTCCGTTTTCAGCTGAAGTTCCAGTCATAGTTAAGTAGTAACCTTCTTCAGTTTCTTTAGTATCATCGTCACCAGTGTTAACAAATACAGTTACATCACGTTTGGTGTATTGTGGTGCTAAAGCAATTACTTCATCTTTTAATGCTTCACGAGTTGCTATGTATTCATCTTTATTAGCTAAGTTTTTAGAAACCATAGCACATGCAATAGTTAAAGTAATTTTATCTTGTTCTCTTAATCCCATAACTTTAATATCTTCTCCTACACCAGGATATTTAGTTTTAAAGTCTTTGGAATTTAACATTTCTTCTGTTCTTAAAACGAGTAATTCAGTTTCAGAGTAAGGTGCATAACCTACACCGAAAGAAGTATCATTAGATCCAGGCATTTTTCTGTTTCTATCGTGAACATCTACTAAGTCTTGGGAACCTTTACCAATTTTAGCTTCAACAATAACATCATTTTCAACATCCATGTTAATGATGGTATCTTTTAAGAATTCTTTAGCTGCTTTAATAGCTACAGCTTCAACAGGTAATTGTGCTCCATCATATTCTTTAATTGCTCTACCAGTTAAGAGGATTTCAGTAGGTTTAATGATTTCTCCTCCACCGAATACTGGAGATGCTGCACCTGCGGTAATTTGTACTTCATCAGTATTGTGGTGAAGAACTACACCAACTTTTTCATCGTACATATCACATAATGCATTACTTACAGCTTGAGCAAGGCCATCAGAGATACTGTCTGGGTGACCAATCCCTTTTCTTTCTACAATCTCGACATCAACATCTTCAATATAAGTTTGATTTAAATTTTCTACAATAATATTTCTCATTTTATCACATATAATCAATTATTTAATATAATATTACATTTTTATATTTTATCAAATAAATAAAGCTTATTATTTTAAGTAAAAATTTCTATTTTTAATCGAAAAACTTTAAGAATAAATAATTTAAAAATTTTAATTTTAAAAGATTAGAAAAAGTAATAAAATGAGAGTTAAAATATATAATAATACTTCAAAAGTCATTTTAAATGAAAATATTATAATTTCTGATACCTTTTTAAAAAGACTTAAAGGATTAATGTTCAAAACTGATTTTAAAGAAGGAATGTTATTTAAAAATTTAAAGTATGGATCATCTATTCACAGTTTATTTATGAAATTCACTTTGGAAGTTTATTTTATTGATGAAAGAAATGTAGTTTTTGATAAAATTATATTAAAACCTTGGAAAAGTTATAAACCTATAAAAAAAAGCAAAATACATACTTGAATTTAAAAATAAGTCTAAAAAAAGATTAAAAATAGATGATGAGATTGAATTAATATTTAGCTAAAAAGTCTAAAACATCATTTGGTGATTCGAAAATAGAAATATCATCCATTTCAGCTAACTTTTTAGTATTTTCAATATCAATATCTCTCATATACATTGTGATGATTTTACCTTCAGAAATTGCTTCGTGTGGACATAAACCTTTACAAAGACCACATCCTATACATTTTAAAAGGTCAATTTCCTCACCAGGAACAATAGCTCCTTGTTCACAAACTTTTGAAGGAATACATTCCTCACAATTATCACATTCGGATAATTCTAATTTTGAAGGTAAAACTGTGTCAATAGGTCCTGGATGAATATCAACTGGAACCATAAGAGTTTTTACAGCCCCTTTACCTGCTTGAGCTACAGCATTTGTAACTAAAGAATCTGAAATACCATAGACGATTTTTGCAACTATATTTGCAGTAGCAGGTGAAACAATCAATAAATCATATTTACCTAATGAAAATCTTCCAGTTATAGGATAACTATATTTTTGATCCCTATCTGTAGCTAATTCGTTAAAACGGCCTCCACTTAATCGAACAACACGATCATAAAGACCATACATTTTTAAAACATCTTCACCAGCTCCAGATAAGAAAACTGTGACATCATGATCCTTTGCAACTTTTTCAAAAGCTTGAACTGATTCTTTCAATAAATGTCCAGCTCCTGTAAATGCCCATCCTATTCTCATAATATCACATTTATTTAATTATAATTTATTAAATTTGTAAGCTTCTTTTTCAGAGAAAGCATATTTAACAGTTGTGAAATGATTCATGAACTCATTTACATCTGATTTAATATCTTTTTCATCCATAGCAACAGCTTTAATAAATTCAGCAACTTCATCCATGTCTTTTTCTTTTAATCCTCTTCTAGTGATTTCTTGTGTACCAATTCTGATTCCAGATGGGTTATCACTATCATTTACATTGTCACCAGGAAGAAGGTTTTTGTTTAAAACAACATTGTTAGCTTCTAAATCTTTAGCAATATCAGATGCACTTCTAATATCTGAAACATTTAATACAACTTGGTGAGATTCAGTGAAACCTAATTCTTCACATAATAGATTGAATCCACGTTCGTATAATGCTTGACCTAAAGCTTTTGAGTTTTTAATAATTTGTTTAGCATAAGCTGAACTGAATTCTAACATTTCTGCAGTAGCAATTCCTAAACCAGTTAAGTGGTGAAGGTGGTGATTACTAACAACACCAGGGAATACTGCATTATCAATTAAATCTTTATTTTCTGCTTTAGAGAGAATAATACCCCCTTGAGGACCTGGGAAAGTTTTGTGAGTACTACCCATCATTACTTCAGCTCCTTCTTCTAAAGGTTGTTGGAATTCTCCTCCTGCAATTAATCCTAAAACGTGAGCTGCATCATACATAATAGTAGTTCCAACTTCTTCACAAGCATCTTTTACTTCTGCTATTGGATGAGGGAAAAGGAATAAACTTCCACCGAAAAGAACTATTCTAGGTTTTTCTTCTAAAATCATTTTATTTAATGCATCAGGGTCGATATTCATTACATCTGGATTAAATGGATGTGATAATGTTTTTAATCCACAAATACCTGCTGCACTAACTTTTGCATGGGAAATATGTCCTCCAACAGGAACATCTAAAGCAATTAATTTGTCTCCATAGTTAGAGAATCCAAAGAATGCTGCTAAGTTTGCAGTTACACCAGAAATTGGTTGTACGTTAGCATAATCTGTATTAAAAAGTTTACAGGATAATTGTTTAGTTCTATCTTCAATTTCATCGATGTATTTACATCCTTCATATAATCTTTCATAAGCTTGACCTTCAGCATATCTGTGAGCTAAATCACTAGCACATGCTTCTGTAACTTCTACACTACTGATATTTTCACTAGCAATTAAATTTACACTGTTTTTCATGTAATCAGTGTGTTCTCTCATAATTCTTTCAAAATTAACAATTTCATCTTGGTAATTTGACATATAGTACACCTATAACCTATATTTTTATTACATGTATATGTTTAGAAATCATGCTTAATAATAGTTTGTAAAATAAAAGAAATTACAAAAATAATTAAAAAAATTTAAATATAACTTCCAATTTTAACCTATTAAGGACGATAACATGAAAACTAAACATTTATTCATTATAATACTCGTTATAGCTATAATTGGAATGTCTTCCTTTGTATTTGCAGAAGGTGGAAATGGAGGAAGTGTACCGCCAGCTATACCAAATGATGAAGGTGGTGGAGACATGGGTGGAATGAATTCAAACGAAAATTTGAATTTAACCGCCGTATTAGAAGTAATTGGAAAAACAATTAGCGAAAGTGGAAAAACATTTACTGCAACAAAAGCTGATCAATCATAAAAAAAATAAAATAAAAAGTATTTAGGTTAGTTAAAACCAAAAATACTTAAAATCCAATCAAAGAATGATTGGTCTTGATTACCTAATGCTTTTTCTAATTGTTGTTTGTAATGATTTGCACTATCTTGAACAGATTGTGTTTGAATAACTGAATCCGCTATTTTATCAACATCCTCAGTAGTTAAATTGACACCATTATCTTGAGCGGTTTCTTTAACAATTTTTTCAACATCACTAGGATTTGTAATGTTTTTACTAATAACTTCATCTTTAATTTCTTTAACAGTATTAGATAATTTATCTGGGTCTACATTTGAATTATTTACAACTTCAGCTTCAGTTACGATTTCATTGTTAGCTGCTGCTTGAACTTCTTTTGGAATAGTTACATTTGTAGCTTTTTCATAACAATTCATAACTCCTGCAAGAGCAGATTCACCAGTAGCAGAAACAGGACTAGTTACAATTACATGCCCTTTAGTAATACCTGCTGATTCTAAAGCAGATTGATACATACTAGGAGTTATAGTATTGATTTTAGAAGTATCAACATCGACCTTAATTTGATTATAACCATTTAAATCAACTAAAGCACATGAAAGAATTTGATTTGAGTTATAAGTATTATGAGATATATCTGAAGATATTTTATTTACATCAGAAGCTGTAATAACTTTTACATTTGCACTAGACAATAGATTTGTTGATTTACTAAAGTAATTATCAACTATATTTTTATAATCGTGATTGTTATAAGTTGTTTCACCATAAGTTACAATTACATGACTTTGATCGCCTGCAATAACTGTTGGAACAACAAAGGCTGCGATTAAAACTAATAAAATTACACCAATTGTAAATTTACGCATAATATCACCTATTTAAATTTTAGAATATGATATTTGACATATTCAATTTAAATTATGCATGAAAGTATATAAAGTTATTTGAAATTATAAATAAGTCTTAAAAAAAGTCGATAAAATTGTTATAAAATATTGAAAATATATTAAAAAAAAGAAAAAAAAGAAAAGGAAATAGTAATACGACTATTTACCAATTTCTTCAAGAGCAGCACCAATTTGTGCCATAATTTGATCGGTTTTGAAGTGTTGTTGATCCATAGCACCGGAAGGACATGCTCCTACACAAGTACCGCATCCTTTACATAATGCAACGTTAATTTCTGCATGGGATGAGTCTCCATCTTCAATAATGGATACTGCACCGAAAGGACATAATTCAACACATACTTCACATGCACCACAGACATCGCCGTCAGTTTTAGCAACAATAGGTTCAATTTCTACTTCACCTTTAGCCATTGGGATAGATGCTCTTGAAGCTGCAGCGGAACCTTGTGCTACTGCGTCAGGAATATCTTTAGGACCTTGTGCTACACCAGCAATGTAAACACCGTCAGTTAAGGTGTCAACAGGTCTGAGTTTAGGGTGAGCTTCCATGTAGAAACCGTCGGAAGTTCTGGATAAACCTAAGGTTTGTCTGAGTTCGTTAGATCCTTTAGGAG
>JAKSUH010000050.1 GCA_024413395.1 archaeon | reverse complement strand
TCTTGTGGCATAAAAGCAACTTTAGCTATATCTCCTAATTCTTGTTCTTTTTCAACAATATAATAAATTTCATCAATTTCAGGTGTTTTTTCAAAATCATGATATGATACGATTGTTTTAACACCTGTATCTTTGATATTTTTAATATATTTATCATTACTTTGTAGTTCAATATCTACATAGTCAACAAGATCTGCACATTCTAATAGGATATTACATCTTTCTTCTTCAGAACCTTTAAAATAACCTCCTTCAGAAGATATTCTATTTGTAGCAATCATAGGGAAGTTAATTTCTTCAATAATATATTTAATATCCTCTATTGTGGGTTTTTTAATCCATCAATTCTGAATTCAAGTATATCTGCACCTTTACTGATGCAATCTTTAGCAACATCTATAACTTTATCCTTATTCTTTTGTAAGATAGGTATAGCTATTTGTGTTTGAGAGTACATTGTAGATTATTTATATTGTTCTATTTATTAATATTTTCTTTATTTTCTATTAGAAAGAAATCATAAATTAAATATATATTAAAAAATTTATCTATATTTAATAATCCTTTTTTGGGGGACTATTATGTTAGATGAAATATTAGAATTTAATAAAGAATTTGTTAAAGATTTTGAAGGTGTTGAGTTATCTCATTTACCAAAGAAAAAAGTTGCAATTTTAACTTGTATGGACTGTAGATTGACTGGATTTTTACCTAATGCTTTAGGAATTGAAAGGGGAGATGCTAAAATTATTAGAAATGCAGGTAATACTATTGTAGGCTCTGATGCTATTAAATCAATTGCTGCAGCTATTTATTCTCTTGGATGTGAAGAAGTATTAGTCGTTGGTCACTCTGAATGTGGTATGGCTCATGCAAATCCTGAAAACATTAAATCTAAAATGCTTGAAATGGGTATTAAAGAAGAAGATATTGATGATATAGATAATTTAGTTGAATGGATTGGAGCTATTCCTGGTGAAGAACAAAATGTTTTAAATACAGTTGAAGCAATTAAAAACCATCCTTTAATCACTTCTGAAGTTCCTATTCACGGATTAATCTTAGATATTGTAACTGGTGAGTTAAAAGTTCTTATTGATGGTAGAGAATAATTATATTATTCTTTTTCTATTTTTTAAATTTTTTTTAATCAATTTTTTATAATATTAAAATTAAAGTATAATACATTATTATAAAAAGTTGGTTGTCAATGAATGTTAAAAACTCCATTAAAAAAGCATTGATTTTTTTAATAATGTTAGCAATGGTTGTTGCTTTTACATTATGTTTTGGGTTAAATAATCTTTCAATTGGAGTTATGGGTACTGTTTTAAGTATTTTTTTATTAAAAAATAATCTAAGAAAGAATTTAAAAGTTAATTTTTTAAAGATCTTATTTACTAATTTAATTATTGGAATTTTAGCTTTTATAGTATGTATAGTTCCTTCATTGGCCGCCATAATTGTTTTCATAGGAATATTCTTAATTTGTGTTTTAACAAAAGATGTTAGCAATAAAATTTATTATCCTTTTGCTTTAGAGTTTGTTTTTATTTTAACTCAAGGTGGTACTGTTGATGGTTTGTTAATTAGTTTATTAGCTTTGGTTGCATCAACTATTCTAATTTTTGTAATTAATTTATTATATCATAGAAATCAACCAGTACCTAATAAAACTTCTTCTAATAACTCTATTAAAGAAATATTCTGTTCTAAATTTAGAAAAGATAAAAATCATTACTTATTTTCAATAGAACTGGCTATTATTTTAGCTATTTTTGAATCATTATCTTTCTATTTCAATATTCCTCATGCTAAATGGTTATCTGTTACTGCTTTAAGTATTTTACAACCAAATATAAATGTAGCAATTAAAGGAATGAATAGGATTAAAGGAACTATTATTGGAGTAATAATCTTTATTATAATATACCTTATAGTCGTAAATTACTTTAATTCATATAGTTTTATTATTGGATTAGTATTATTATTGGATTAGTATTATTATTGGATTAGTATTATTATTGATTTCTTCATTTTGTTATGTTGATACTTATCTTGGTGGTGAATATTACGTTAGAATGATTTGGTCTTCATTATTAGCGTTATCTTCTGCATTTATTACTTTTTTCCAAACTCAATTTATATTTGATAGAATCGCTTTTATTATAATTGGAACAATTATTTGTTGATTATTAATTATGCTATGAGACATAGTTTTAAAGTTTAACTAATTTTTCATTACTAAAATTATATATTAAATAAAATCAATATATAAAAGCATTATATTTGAATAAATTATAAAAAGGTGTTAATTTGAAAATTACAGCTATTGGTGCAGATATTTCACGTAATGATGTTTCATGTAGTAAATCATTAGTAGAAAATATTGAAGCCGATATTTACAAATTAGTTGATTTAGGTGCACATAGTGCAGCTTTAACAAATGTAACTGGTGATGATGTTGTAATTAGTGCATTTGTAGAAGATGATTTACTTGAAACAATTAATCAAGGAATCGTTGATATATTAAAAAATAATGCTGAAGATTTAGGTGATTTATCTGGACTTTCAAAGGATAAAAATAAAGCTGGTGAAGGAATTTCATATGCTGAAGCTAATATCCGTCCAGACAGATTTCCAGATGCAATTATTTTAGCTTTTGATACATATGGTGGTGAATCATTCGTAATGGATGCAGCACAATCTGCAATTAATGCTGTAAAAGGTATGAAAGATGTAACTGATGTATCAGAATTATTAGATAAACCAGTTAATGAAATTCCTGGTGTAGGTTATGTTTCAGCAGATACTGATGATCCTGTTGTAGTAGCTACAATTGAAAATATAGAATCTGTTGGTGTTGTTGCTGGAGCAATGATTGGTGCTGCTTTAGGTAATAAAAATACTTATTTGGTTGAAAGAGGAACTCCATGTAATGTTTTACCTGGAAGTGTACTTGTATCTGCTACAGCATTAATGAATGGTAACGTTATCGATTTATCTATTCCATTTGAGAATAAAACAAGAATATTGAAATGAGAGGATTTTATGATATTTTTAGATGAAAATACAAAATGTTTAGTTCAAGGAATCACAGGTAAACAAGGTTCCTTTCACACAGAACAAATGTTAAAATACAATACAAATATTGTTGCAGGTGTAACTCCAGGTAAAGGAGGTCAAGACTTCCAAGGAGTACCAGTTTTTAATTCTATTGAAGAAGCAAAAGAAAATGTTGATGTTAATGCTTCTATTATTTTTGTTCCAGCTGGATTTGCAAAAGATGCAGCTTTTGAATCAATTAAAAACTTAGATTTAGTAATTATTATTTCAGAACATATTCCTGTTCATGATTCCATTGAAATAATGGATTATGCTAAAAGAATGGGTACTACTGTAATTGGTCCAAATACTCCAGGTATTATTTCTCCAGGTGTTGGTAAACTTGGAATTATGCCTACTCATATTTTTGAAAAAGGAAATGTTGGTTTAATTTCAAGAAGTGGAACTTTAACTTATGAAGTTGCAAGTCAACTTACAAGAGCGGATATTGGTCAATCTACATGTATTGGTATTGGAGGAGACCCTGTTACTGGTTTAACTTATGAAGATTGTTTAAGAAACTTCGAAGAAGACGATGGAACTGATGCAATTGTTTTAATAGGTGAAATAGGTGGTAATGCTGAAGAAAGAGCATCTAAACTTATTAAAGAAGAATTAACTAAACCTGTTGTATCTTATGTTGCAGGAATTACTGCACCTCCTGGTAAAAGAATGGGTCATGCAGGTGCTATTATTCAAGGAAATACTGGTACTGCTCAAAGTAAAATTAAAGCATTAACTGAAGCTGGAGTTAAAATTGCTAAAATGCCTTCTGAAATTGTTAATTTACTTAAAGAATAATGTGGTAATATGAATTCTAAAGAAATTATTTCCAAACTATATGATGGTTCAATGAAGTTATATCAAGTTGATAAATATGCTTCATCTGCTAAAGAAGCTACTGATATTAGAAGAGAATTTGTAGAGTTTAAAATAGGTAAAGAATTACCTAATATAGCTAATTATTCCATAGATATGGAAAGAGCTTCTGCAAGAAATATTGAAAACTCTATTGGTGTAATACAAGTTCCTATGGGTGTTGCAGGTCCTATTAAAGTTAATGGTGAACACTGTAAAAGAGATGTATTAATACCTCTTGCAACTTCTGAAGGCGCATTAGTTGCATCAATTAATAGGGGATTTTCAACTATCACTGCTTCTGGAGGATGTAATGCTCGTGTTATCTCTGATTGTATGACTAGAGCACCTGCAATCAAAGCAGAATCTGCTTCAAAAGCACTTGAAATTAAAAGATATATTGAAAATAATTTTGATAATTTAAAAGAAATTGCTGAATCAACCACTTCTCATGGTAAATTAATTAAAATCAATCCTATTTTAATTGTAGGTAATTATATTTATCCTCGTTTTGTTTACTCAACAGGAGACAGTATGGGTATGAATATGGTTACAATAGCTACTGAAAAAATATTAGAGGAAATAGCAAAAAATACTGAAGGTACTCATATAGCATTAAGTGGAAATGTTTGTGTTGATAAAAAAGTTGCTGGAATTAACATTGTTGAAGGAAGAGGAAAAACTATTGTTGCTGATGTTTTAATTCCTAAAGATATTGTTCAAAGTAAATTAAAAACAACTGCTGAAGCTATTGTTGAAGTTAACACTGTTAAAAACCTAATAGGTTCTGCAGCGGCTGCATCATCTGCTTTCAATGCTCATTATGCTAATATGATTGGAGCTATCTTCTTAGCAACTGGTCAAGATGCTGCTCATGTAGTAGAAGGGTCTTTAGGTATAACCACTGCTGAAAATATAGATGGTGATTTATATTTTTCTGTTAACTTACCTGATGTTCCAATAGCTACTGTTGGTGGTGGAACTAGTTTAGAAACTCAAAATGAAGGGTTATCTATTTGTGATTGTGTTGGATCTGGTAAAGCATTAGAATTCGCAGAAATAGTTGCTAGTACTGTTTTAGCTGGCGAATTATCATTAATCGGTGCTTTAGCAGCTGGTCATTTAGCTAGGGCTCATCAACAACTTGGAAGAGGTTAATTCATGTCTTTGATGAAGATATTTTAGATTTTAAAGATCTTAATTATCCTCAATTAACTTTAGAAACTGATGATATTAAAATGGATATTGTCATAAAAAAGATTATTCTGATATTAAAGATATTAATGAACGTAAAAATCAATTTGTTAATGATTTAAAAGAATTTATAATAGAATTCGATGCAGCTCCTGAAGCTATTGATTTTATGAAGTTTTATGATGAACTTTAAAATTATAATTTATCTAAAACTTCTTTTACATCTACTTTTGTTTCGAAACAGCCGGTTTTCTTAAGTAAAACACCTACCGGATAAAAATCTGATAATAACGTCATTGTTTGAGATAAATCCTCATAACATGCTATACCTAAAACCGATTTAAATTTATTTTCTTTAAGTATTTTTTTAACAAAACTACCACCTGGTACAATATATATTCTATAACCTAGGGGTTCTGCTTTATTTTTAATTACTCCAATGGAACATTTACCACATTGGGTACATGTCAAACCTTGTTCTCCTAAATCTGCTTTACATTCTCTATGACGTAAACAGTGTGGTAAAAAGATTAATTTCTTTTCAGGAGGAATTGAATCAAATTTTTTCTGATTAATTCTATTTCTTGTTTCAATACTTATTTTATCAATAAAATAATCATCTTGTTTTAAAAGTTTACTTATAGTTTTAATTGGGGAATAAAAGATATCTAAAAGAAATAATTGAAATTTAGGAAAAATTAAAATTCCTTTTTTTAATAAAATATTTCCCAATACAATAACTATTATAAAAACTATTGCTAAGATCATAATCATAAGTATAAATAATTCACCAATAAAATAAGGCAGTGGTTCAAACATTATATGACCTTAAAAATCTTCAATTTTGTAATTTTCGATTTCACGAGAAAGTTTTACACCTTCAGGTGTTTTTTCAATCCATAGTCCAGATAAACTATCGCAAGAACAAAGAACATCTTGTTCTGGATGTGTTCCTGGACGTATATTACAATCTAACTGCACTTTATCTCCTACAGACAATACTAAAGATAATCTTTTAGATGATGGATGATCTTTTGGTAAAACTAATATTGGTGAATCCATCTCTTTTGTAAGGTATGCTAATGCTCTAATTCCTTTTTCATATTTAGGGGTTGTTCCAAAACCTGAAACAGCTATTAAATCATCACTTTCAAGGAATTGAACAATTTCTTCATTGTCTGGAGTTCCTATAAATAGCATTTTATTTTCTTTAGCTACCTTAATTATTCCGACAATTCCACTTTCCCCCTGAAGAAATAGTATTTCGTTATGATTTAATTTTATTTCCAATATTCCACCTTTTAAAAAAAAATTAGAGAGTAAAGTAATTTACTCTACTAATTCAACATTGTCTGATTGGCAAGAAGGACAAACAACCTTTCTACCAATTCCTTTGAATGTGTTTCCACAATCTTTACATTTGTATTTTTTGGTTTTTAATTTGTTTAAGTCTACATCAGCCATTGGGCCACCAGAACTACACATTAAAATCACCTATTTAATTATTTTAATTTAATATATATAAAGAATATTTATTTAATTTATTTGTATATTATCAAACAATTTATATATTTGTTTAAATATATTATATTTAACTTATATTTATTAATATATCAAGGTGAAATAATGAAAGCAAAAGCAACAAAAATAACCGATGGAGTGTACTGGGTCGGAGTTTTAGATTGTGATCTCCGTGATTATCACGGATACACTTTAGATGGAACAACATATAGTTGTTATTTAGTATTTGGTGAAGAAAAAGTAGCTTTAATTGATAATGTTTATCCTGGACAATCTGCTCAATTATTTGGTAGAATAGAAGATGCTTTTGAACAAGAAGGCAGAGAATATAAAATTGATGTAGTTATTCAAAACCACATTGAAAAAGATCATTCTGGTTCTTTACCTGAAATAATCAAAAAATTCCCTGATGTAGAAGTTTATTGTTCAATGCCTGCTGTTAGTGGATTGAAAAATCATTTACCTTCTCTCGCTGATTTTTAATTTAATACAGTTGATACTGGTGATAGTATTGATTTAGGTGGTAAAACTTTAGCATTTGTAAGAGCAGCTATGCTTCACTGGCCAGATAGTATGTTTACTATGTGTATGGAAGATGGAATTTTATTCTCTAATGATGCATTTGGTCAACATATTTGTTTATCTCAAAGATTTGATGATGAGATTTCAGAAGAATCATTAAAAGCAGCTGCACAAAAGTTCTATGCTAATTTAATAACTCCTTCTTCAATCATTGTTAAAAATAAATTTAAAGAACTCGAAGAATTAGGATTAATTGATAAAGTTAAAATGATTGCACCATGTCATCGTCAAATTCTTAAAAATCCTGAAAATATTCTTAAATGGTATACTGAATGGTCTACAGGGGTTTGTAAAAATAAAGTAACTTTAATTTATGATACAATGCATTATTCAACTAAAACTATGGCAAGTGCTATTGCAGAAGGAATTATGTCTGAAGGATGCGAAGTAAAAATGTACTTTATGCATGAAGATAATAGAAGTGATGTAAACTGATATATTAGATAGTAAAGTAATTTGTATGGGTTCACCTACAATGATGAACAGTCCATATTCAAGTTTAGGAGATATTGTATTCTATTTAGAAGCATTAAGGTTTAATATGACTGGTCTTAAAAGGAAAACTTTATTATTTGGTTCAAAAGGATGGGCTGGTGGATCTACTAGGAAATTAGCACCTCAATTAGAAACTGCTGGTTTTGAAGTTACTGAAACTTATGAGACTACATATATTCCTAATGATGAAGTCTTAGAAGAATGTTTCAACTTAGGTGTTGAATTAGCTAAACAAATTAAAGAGATGTAATATTACATCTTTATTTCTTTTTTCTTTTTTTATAAAAATTTTATTTTTTTAGTAAGTTTTTTATATAACCTTAAACTCATTAATATTGTATAAATAATTTATTATTATATTTAATAAGGTGAAATTAATGGCAAATGTTAATCAGCCAATATTCATTTTACGTCCTGATATCGATAGATTTACAGGTAGAAATGCTTTAAGAATGAATATTATGGCAGCTAAAATATTAGAAAATATTGTAAGAACTACTCTTGGTCCTAAAGGAATGGACAAGATGTTAAATGATTCTGTAGGCGATGTTACAGTCACTAATGATGGTGCAACTATTTTAAGAGAAATGGATATTGCACAACCTGCAGCTAGAATGTTAGTAGAAATAGCTAAAAAACAAGAAGAGATTGTTGGAGATGGAACTACTTCTGTTATTGTTATTGCAGGTGAATTACTCGCTAAAGCTGAAGAATTAATTGAAGATGGAATCGCTCCTTCTATTATTATTAATGGATACAGAAAAGCAGCTGAAAAGGCTTTAGAAATTTATAAAGACATTGCTTTTGATGCAAGAGATGAAGAAACTTTGAAAAAAGTAGCTATGACTGCAATGACTGGTAAAGGATCTGATTATGCAAAAGAATCCTTAGCTGATTTAGTTGTTGAAGCTGTTTTAAGAGTTGCAGATGATGAATTTAAAGTAGAACAAGGCAGTATAAATGTTCAAAGAATCAATGGTGATTCTGTAAAAGATTCTTTTGTTGCTGAAGGTGTAATTGTAGATAAATTCCCTAT
>JAKSUH010000005.1 GCA_024413395.1 archaeon | reverse complement strand
AAATCAATTTTTTCAAAATTTAAAAATAAGTAATGAAAAGATATCTAAAATCTTTTCACTTGAAATAATCTTCTATCTAATATTTATTTCAATGTCTTTTATCTCGTCTACACCATATTCTTTTGTTTTAAGAGATTTTAACATTCCATAAATTGTTTCTTTTAATATTTTTTTAACAAAGGTATTTATTTTAATGTTTTCTTCATTAACGGTTAATGAATTGTTTTCTTCAGACATTTTAATAGTTAATGTATTGTATTTTTCTCGATCTATTTTCAATGAATGTACCATAGAGAAAATAGTGTTAATCATAAAGGTCTGTGTAAATTCATTTAAGCCTATATTAATATTATTTAATTTTAATTTTATCTCTTTATTTTCAGCGTTATTTTCATTATCTGCATTTCCTTGAATTAATAGTTGAACATTTTCAATTCTATCTACACCAAACTGTTCTAAATTTAAAGCTTTAATCATTCCAATAGTAGTTTCTTTTAAATAATTATTCACGAATTTATTTAGACCAATTACTTTATCATTTATAGATAAATACGTATCTACTTGATCTATTTCTTCAGCTGTAATTTTTCCGTTAATAATATTTGTAGATATTTCTTTTGGATTGTTAAATCCACAATTATCTGCATATAATGTATCTAAAATGTCATGAGTATGTAGTTCAATCTCATCAACTAATGCTTTTAAGCCTTCATCAGTAATAGTAAATGAATCAACTAATCTAATTGTATCTTCATCTACAACATCTTCAGTTGTAGCAATTTTTGGGTAATTATAACGTTTAAATCCTTCAATAACAACAAAATCAACAGGATCTATTACTTTTATTAAAAATAATAATCTTTCTAAATCTAAATCTTTTGTGATATTAAAGTGTGTAGTTGCTCCTACTCCAACAATTGTTTCTGAACCAGCTTCTTTATGACGCCAGGTATCAGTATTCTCTTTATCCATATTTAATTGGTGATGTGAGTGTTTTATTGAAGAAACACTATATCCTCGAGATTTAAGTTCTTGAATAATTTTTATTGTGAGTGAAGTTTTTCCACTATTTTTTCTCCCTACAACTGAAATGATTTTCATATTAATTACCTCTTATATTAATATTGTGTTTATAATTAATATTTTTAATATGTGTAGTTACTACACAATTTAGGTTTTCCTAAATTTTTTACTATTTTATTTATAAATAAATCTATTTTTTTTCACTTTTTCATCATTATTTTTTTTAAAAAGTATTTTTCATTTATTTGGATATATAAGGATTAATTATTTTTTATTTTTTAATAAAATTAAAATTATGTATTCTTTTAATATATAACCTGTAATTGATTATTTATATTAACTATAAAGTCGATGTTAATTTAAATACATATCCATAAATGTGTACTATTAACACAACTATATATAAATATTGTGTTTTGATTTTAGTAGGCAAGTATTTATTAATATAATAAAATAGTTTATATCATTACACATGGTGGATGATATGCCAAAACATATTGCATCTGGTTTGAAATATTTAGCCGCAGTAAGACTAAAAGACGAAGGTAAAAGCCAACAATATATTGCAGATCAATTAGATATTGACCGTTCCACTGTTTCACATTATTTTAATGGTCGAAACTTAAAATGGAATTCAATTGATGTTGCAAAAACTATTACTGAGCTTTCACCAGCAGATTTTTTAGCAATGGTTAAAGCTGTTTTCGAAGATGCGGATATGGCACGTAAAATTGTCCTAATCTGTAAAGAAAACAACTATGATGCAATGATTAAAGAATCATGTATTGGTTGCGGATTATGTGTAAATTTGTGCTTTATGAAAGCTATTAAATTAGATTCATTACATGCACAAATAGACTCCATATGTTGTTGTGGTTGCTACATATGTAAAGAAGAGTGCCCAACTAATTCGATTAAAATTTTGGAGATTGAAAATGATTAAGAATACAAAAGAAATTAAAGGCAAAGACTTTGACGTTACAAGGTCAGCAGATGAAGTTAGAAATTTGTCTTTTAAAAACCACATTTGTATTGGATGTGGAATTTGTGAATCTACATGTCCTGTTGGAGCTATTGACTTAGGAGACGTTGCTACTAACGCTCGTGCTAAAGTCGATGTTTATTTCAGTGGCCATGATAAAATTGCTCAAAATATTAATGAGCCAGTTGATTTACAAAAAGTTAATGTAAATGAAGACAAATGTGTTCTCTGTGGTATGTGTAGTGGATTATGTCCTGTGGATGCTTTAGTATTAACCATTGATGGTGTTCCAATCGCAGAAATCGATGAATATCCAAGTTACAATGTTTATACTATTATTGACGATGATAAATGTTTATTATGTCAAAAATGTCAAAATGCATGTCCTCGTGAAGCTATTACAATTAAAAGACAATTACCAAATCGTGTAGATTTAGTAACTGGTGAAATTGAAGTTAATGAAGAAGAATGTATTAATTGTGGTGTCTGTAGTGAATTATGTCCTGCAGAAGCTATCGTTGTAGATCCTACAACTGGACAAGAATCTATTGTTATTGACAAAGACAAATGTGTATACTGTCTCGTATGTAAAAAAGTATGTCCTGTTAATGCAATTAAAGCTGTCTGTAGAAGTTGTTCCTATGGTGAATATGATTTAGATCCTGAACTCGCTAAAGTTAAAGGTAGTGCAATTATTGAAGATGCATTATGTGTAAGATGTGGATGGTGTGAAGGTGTCTGTCCTGCAGATGCTGTAGAAGTTAAAAAACCATTCGAAGGTACTTTAGTTGTGGACCAAGATAAATGTGGTACTTGTGGTGCTTGTGTAGACCTTTGTCCATGTAACGCATTAGCATTCCCTATATCCGAAGGTCCTGGTTCCAGAATGGAACACGTAATCGCATCTGAAGAATACTGTATTAAATGTGGTGCATGTGCAAATATTTGTCCTAATGAGGCAATTACTGTCACAAGAACTGCAATAGACAATACTCCAATTAATTCCATTACTTGGAATAAAGCTTTCGATGCTCTTAAAAACTAGGTGATATAATGGAACTTAAAGTAAATCAAGATAACTGTTTAGGATGTGGAGTTTGTGTAATTGCATGTCCTGTTAACGCATCAATCAGTCCAGAAAATGCAGGTGGTAATGGAGCAAAGACCACTGAAGTTGTTATGATGGTTGAAAATGGATTTATCAAGCTTTTCAGTCCTGATAAATGTGAAGAATGTGGAACATGTCAAATGTTCTGTCCAGTAGAGGCAATTTGGTTAGAATAAGGAGGATTAACTATGCATTATGCTAACACTTATTTAGAAAAACCTGTAGTGCCTGATGTAAAAATTACTGGTGAAGGAAACACGAAAGTACTCAAATGTATGTTAAACACTGGTTCTGATATTTACCAAGGTGCTTGTAAGAAAAGAGGTTCTACCTTAAAACAAGAATATAAAAACGCTTCTGGTACTTGTTACATGGACCCTAGAGACATGGCTAAATTAGGCGTAAACAACTGGGATACTGTACTTGTTAAAACCGATTTCGGTGAAGTTGTTTTAAATGCAGCTGCTTCTAGAGATGCTCCTCACGAAGGAACTGTATTCGTTTGTAAAGGACCATGGGCTAACACTATTGTATCTCACGATACTTACTGTTGTTCTGACCCTACTTACAAAGGTATCAAATGTACTGTCGAAAAAACTGACAGAAAAGTATTACTCATGGCTGATTTAATGAGATGGGTATACAAAAAATACGTTGATGAAGAAGATGACGATGTTGTTGAAAACATGGAGTCATTAGGTGAAAGACCTGTTTATAAAGGACGTAAATGGGAGGAGTTGATTGATCATGACTTATGAACCACCTATTACAGATTACGATCACATTGTAGAAAACTGTACATGCGCATTTTGTGGATGTAACTGTGACGATTTAGATTATTTAGTAAAAGATGGCCATGTTGTTGCTGTAAGACATGCTTGCAGATTAGGTGCAAGTAAAATTATGGAAGATATGGACCAAAGATTATTAGTTCCTATGATTAGGGATGAAGATGGTGAACTTAAAGAAGTTGACTGGGATACTGCTTTAGATACTGCAGCAGAATACATTGCTAATTCTATCAGACCTGTATTCTATGGTTGGTCTGAAACCTCTACCGAATGTATGAAAGAAGGTGTAGAATTAGGTGAATATATTGGTGCAGTTTTAGATAACCAAGCTACTATCTGTCACGGACCAAGTTTACAAGCTGTACAAAACGCAGGTTACCCTATCCAAACTTTAGGGGAAGTTCAAAACAGAGCAGACATGTGTGTTTACTCTGGTTCTAATGCTATGAACTCTCACCCAAGACATATGGCTAGATATGCTGTATTCTGTCGTGGATACTTCAGACAAAGAGGAAGATTCGACAGAACTGTTGTTACTATGGATCCAAAATTCTCAGATACTGCAAAAATGTCTGATAAATGGATTGGATTTGAACAAAACGGAGACTACGGTTTCTATAACGCTATCAGAGCTGTATTAAAAGGTAAAGAACTTTACCAAGATGTTATTTCTGGAATTCCAAAAGAAGACATCTATGAATTAGCAGAAGAAATGAAAAACGCTGAATTTGGTGTTCTCTTCTTCGGTTTAGGTTTAACTCACACCTTAGGTAAACAAAGAAACATTGATATCGCAATTAAAATGGTTCAAGACTTAAACAAATTCTCTAAATGGGGACTTACTCCAATGAGAGGTCACTTTAACGTAAACGGATTCAACATTTTCATGGCATTCCACACCGGATTTGCATTTGGTGTTGACTTCTGTAGAGGATACGCAAGATATATGATGGGTGAAACCAACACTATCGATTTATTAGTCAGAAAAGAACCTGATTGTTTCATGGTTATTGCAGCTGACCCTGGTGCTCACTTCCCTAACGGAGCAAACCAACACTTAGCTGATATCCCTGTTATTCAAATCGATATCCACTGGGGACCATCTACTGAACTCGCAGATGTTGTATTACCTGGTTCATTCATTGCTGTAGAATGTGGAGGAACTTCCTACCGTATGGATGGTGTTCCTATCTGGATGAAAAAAGCAATCGACAAACCTGAAACCTGTCGTGATGACGAATGGATTGTACGTGAATTGAAAGAAAGAGTAATGAAACTCAGAGAAGAGCCAAACGTGCTCGACGCTTACGAAGTCAATCCAAACATATTATAGGTGATTTTAATGGAATATATACTTAAAAATGGTATTGTCTACGATCCAACTAACAAAGTAGCTGGAGAAAAGAAAGATGTCATGTTCAAAGATGCTAAAATCGTTGAAGATGTTTCTTCAGATGCTAAAGTTATTGACGTAACTGATAAAATTGTTATGCCTGCTGGTGTAGACCCTCACGCTCACGTCGCTGGTCCTAAATTAGTTGTAGGAAGATTATACAGACCAGAAGATTCAAGAAGAGGAGTTACCGCTAAAACTAAATACATTAGAGGAGAAGCTGGTTTCTCAATCCCAAGTTGTCCTACTACTGGTTACAGATACTCCAGATTAGGATACGGTACTGTAGTTGAAGCTGCAATGCCTCCTTTAGAAGCAAAACACACTCACGAAGAAATTTCAATTACTCCAAACATAGATATCCCAGCTTTACCATTATTCGGTAACAACTGGTTCTGTATGGAATATGCAAAAGAAAATAACTTAGAAGACATGGCTGCATATGTTTCCGCTATGCTCAAAATTACCAAAGGTTACGGTATTAAAATCGTAAACCCTTGTGGTTCAGAAGCATGGGGATGGGGTATGAACGTACACGGTGTAAACGACAAAGCTCCTTACTTCGATGTAACTTCAAAAGAACTCATCATCGCATTAGCAAAAGTTAATGAGATGTTAGGACTTCCTCACTCTATTCACATCCACCCTAACGATTTAGGACACCCTGGAAATGTACCAACTACTTTAGAAACCTTAGATGCTGTTAAAAACATTAAGAAAAGTAGTAAAGCAACCATTAGGGACCAAGTTGTACACTGTACTCACCTTCAATTCCACTCTTACACTGGTAACAGTTGGAAAGATGCTGCATCTGGTGCAGAAGAAGTTGCTAAATATGTAAACAGCCACGATCACATGACTTGTGACGTAGGTCAAGTAACTTTAGATGAAACCACTACTATGACTGCAGATGCTCCAATGGAATACGATTTATTCAAAATCTCCGGTCTTAAATGGGCTAACAAAGATATTGAATGTGAAACTGCAGCTGGTATTATCCCATGTATTTACTCTGGATCGGCTCCAGTATCTACTTTACAATGGGCTATCGGTCTCGAATTGTTCTTACACATTGATAACCCATGGCAAGTATGTTTAACTACTGACCACCCTAACGCAGGACCATTCATCAGATATCCTAGAATTATGTCCTGGTTGATGAGTAGTAAACGTAGAATGGAAATGATTGACAACGGTGAAGTTCACAAATGGGCTCACAAAAGAACTACTCTCGCAACTCTCGACAGAGAATACGACTTCAATGATATTGCTATTATTTCCAGAGCAGCTCCTGCTAAAATCCACGGATTTGCTGACAGAGGTGCACTCACCCCTGGTTACAGAGCTGATATTGCTGTATATGATATCAACCCTAACGAAATCGACCCATCCGTACAATACGAAGAAATCGAAAAAGGATTCTCTAACGCATTATACACTATTAAAGATGGTCAATTCGTAGTTAAAGATAAAGAAGTTGTTATGAACAAAGAAAGTCAAAACATTTGGGTTAACGTAAAAGGTTACGAACGCGAAGAAGAAAAAGTAATTAATGACATCATGCCATTCTTTACTCAATACTACTCAGTTAAATGGGAAAACTATCCTGTACATGACCACTACGTATCCAATCCAATTGTCGTAGATGTAGAAAGATAGGGGTGTTTAATTTGAAAACAATAACTTTTGATCAAATAAAATTTTCTACTATTGCTTTAGAAATGGATGAAATTATCCCAGATACTGTATATGACTGGACTGAAGATGATTTCGCTAAATATCAAGTACCTATTGGAAACTCCAGATTCCCAATCACTGATTTCTTTGACATTACCGTTGAAGGCGAAGCTGAAAGTGCTGCTGAAGTTAAAATGATCTTCAAAGGTGACTTAAACAGAACCAAATACATCGGTAGTAAAATGAGTGCTGGTGAAATTTACTGTTACGGAAATGTAGATCTTCACGTAGGTGCTGAAATGAGCGGAGGTTACATTTATGTAGAAGGTAACGCTGCTGCTCACGCTGGAAGAGAAATGAGTGGAGGTAAACTTGAAATTACAGGAAATACCAAAGAATTCACTGGTGCTTCATACATTGGTGAATGGAGAGGTATGTCTGGTGGTGAAATTATCGTTCACGGAAACGCAGGTAAACAATGTGGTGAATGTTTAGTCGGTGGTAAAATCAGAGTCAAAGGAGACTGTGATATTTTAGCTGGTATTCACATGACCAAAGGTCTCATTGAAATTGACGGTAACGTTAACAGATGGCCTGGTGGTCAAATGAAAAACGGTAACATTGTTGTACACGGACACTTAGGTAGATTACTTGAAGGTTTCGTATTACAAGGTGTAGTCGTTGATCCTGTTGTAGATGGTGAACAATTCGAAGGTAAATACATCCACTATGTTGGAGATATCGGTCTCAACGGTAAAGGTTCTCTCTACTTAGGCGCTGAAACTAACAGAGAAAAATTAGGCGAATACGGAGAACACGACGACGAATATACTTCAATTAGAGAATACAGGAATTTAGAATAATTTCTTTATTCCTTTTTATTTTCTTTTTTTTTTAAAGAAGATTAAAATTATGAATTTTTTTTTTAAGGTGTTATTATGGTTGAAGAAGTTCAAATGGAATATAAAGATGTTGTTGAATATGTTAGAAATGAAGTTAAAATAGGCGATATCTTAGAAGTTTCTTATAATCGTATTTTTGCTCCAGGTGAAGTTTTAGGAATCCTTCAAGAGGATGAAGAAACTGGTGAAGGTCTTAGAGTAAGTTTACAATTAACTGGTAAAATCTTAAATCAAGCTGTTGAAATTGATTTAAAGGATTTTGAAGAAGATTTAATTGAGTTACATCATATTACTGATGATAAAGACTTAGTAATTGAAGTTTTATAACTTTTCTTTTTTCTATTTATTTTATTTTATTTTATTTCCATGATTCCACCAACAGTAAAGTATTTGTTTGATGACATACAAACTATTTATTATATATCGAACAATGGTAGGTGATAATTATGATTAATTTGAAATTAACAGAAGATGGAGCAGTAAATTTCTTAAAAAATAATGTAAAAATGCATGATAATCTTGAAATTTCCTATACTAGGATGTATGCTAATGGAAAAGTTTTAAATGTGGATTTATCTGAATATTATGATAAACCTGGCTTTAAAATGTTAATTAGTTTAGATAATTCAAGTTTTAATCCTACAATTGAAGTAGATTTTGATGAAGTTAAAAAAGATTTAATTGAATTTCATCATTTTCCACAAAACGGTGAAGATACTTGTCACAGTAATATATTTTTTAAGAATTAGTTAAGTAGCTATTTTAAATGAAAAGTTCATTAAATTAATAGCTATTTTCTTTAATTTTTTTATTTTTTATTTTAATTGAAGCTAAAATCAATTAAACAGTTAGTAAAAATTTTCCATATTTTCAAATGCTATAACTCTTTCAATAGCTTTTACTTTAATAGGAATATTATTTTCTTTAATTGCAGTAATTGGATTTAACCCACTACCTGTTACAATTCCAAAATTATAACTATCCACTTTAGCATTATATGTTATTTCACGTGCTTTTCCAATTTTATATATTGGGAAACCTATTTTTTTGATTTTGTTTAGTAATCTAACACTTTCATCTCTTGCTATAAGGGGAATTTCTTTTACTGAAGCTAGTATTTTATTATTATTTACTACATCAGTCATTTTTTTAGAAATAAATATTTTATGCGGATCCATTGATGATCCTCTATATGATACTAAATCAATGAATTTAGGACTATCTGATATTTCTAGAAGGCCTCCATATTTTGGAGTACAGATAATTCCATTATTAATTAAGATTCCATCAATTGATAAACTACATATTGTGGCTATTACACTTTCTTCTGGTCCTTTAATTACTTTATAATGGTTATTAATATAATCAGGATTATTCTTATAAGTTTTTGCCATAATTTCAATAGCTTCATCTAAATATTCATTATTTACATAAGAATAATTAGATATTATATCTCCTTTTTCTTTATTGAAATCAAAATAAACTTTTTCAATTAAGGTCCATGTTTTATTTAGAATAAATGGGGTTTGTTCAGTAACTAATGTATTTTTTGGTTTAAGTATTGTGTTTTGTGTTTTATCGATTGGTGTTAATGTTTCAAAATCAGCAAATGCTTCACCAATTTGAATATCGACATCATATCCTTGTTCTCTTGCAGCACATAATGGAGTCATTCCTCCACATATAGCTACTCCAATCATTCCCTCGCTAACAGGTATTCCAAAAAGATTTTCTCCGTCTTTTGATATATCAATAACTCCTGTAAATCCTATTTTTTTAAGTTCTTCAACAATAGCTATTGTTTTATCACGGCATACTGAAGGTATTAATCTAAAATTAGCTGGAATTAATCCATTTCCTTCTAAAATAACATCTAAAACAGAGGTTGTATCTTCAGAATAAAATGCATCTAAAGGGGTAATGGATGTTTTCTTATAGGATATGAGTTCGCTGAATTTAGTTGGAGTATAATCTTCTATTTTTAGAAGACCTCCATAAACTGGAAAACTACTTATTCCATTATTTAATAAGATTCCGTCAATTGTTGTACCACATATTGTTTTTATTTTAAGGTTTTCGTTATTTTGAATTTCTATAAATGGACTGACACATAAATTATTTTTGAAAACCTCTTTAATAATGTCTAATGCTTTTTCATCATGTAATGTTGATGTATTAACAACGACGTTTCCTTTACGTTTATTAATATCAAAATCAGTTAAATAAATCATTTCTTCGAATTTTGAATAAATAAAATCTACTTGATCATAAATTAAACCTTTTTCAAGTTCTTTCAATCCCAATTCTGTAATTTGACGACCAGCATAACCAACACGTTCTGTGAATCCTTTTTCATCTAAAAGCTGCATATGGTATCTAACAGCTCTTTCTCCTAAATTAAATCCTTTACTTTTTAATTTATCAGCAATGAATTTAGATCCAGTTGGTTTTTCTTGCTGTTCTAAAATCCTTAGGATTTCAATGATTTTATGCTCTGATTCTGTCATTATTAAACCTAAATATCTAAGTATCTTTCAACTTCGTATCCAAATACTTGAACACGATATTCATCCCATTCTTTATATTTTAATTCTAAGAATTTGCTTGATACATGAGAACCAAGTGCATTTAAGACAACAGGGTCTTCTTCAAGTGAATGGTAAGCTTCCCATAAACTAGTAGGTAATACCTTAATACAACTTTTGACTAAGTCTTCTTCACTCAATTGATATAAATCGGTCTCTACTGCTTCACCTGGATCAATTTTGTTTTTCATACCATCAATTCCTGCTTCTAACATTACTGCAAATGCTAAGTATGGGTTACATGCAGGGTCAGGTGATCTATATTCAATACGTGTAGCATTTCCACGTGCTGCTGGAATTCTGATTAATGTAGATCTGTTTTTAAGACCGTATGCTCTGTATACTGGAGCTTCATAACCAGGTACTAAACGTTTATATGAATTTACAATTGGGTTAGTAATTGCTGTTAATGCAGGTGCGTGTGCGAGTAATCCTCCCATAAAGTGCATTGCATCTTCAGATAATCCATTTTCACTATTTTCATCATAGAAAATGTTTGTATCTCTTTTGAATAAACTTTGGTGGCAGTGCATTCCACTTCCACTTATTCCAAAGAATGGTTTTGGCATAAATGTAACTTTGTAGTTTAATTGGTCATATGTTGCCATATTATCTACAATTGATCTAATAGCTTGTTTGAAGGTAATTACTGCATCTGCAGTTTTTAAAGCATCTTTAAATGCAAATGCGATTTCATTTTGGCCTGGAGCTACTTCGTGGTGAATAGCTTCTACATCAAAGTCTAATTCTTCTAAGTTTAAACTTATTTCTCTTCTGAAATCTGCTCCTTTATCTAAAGGTTCTACATCAAAATAGTCTGCATTATCAAATAGGCTTGGTTTTCCTTCATCATCAATATCTACAATAAAGAACTCTGGTTCTGGTCCGATATTATATGTATATCCTGACTTTGCAATGTGTTCTAATGATTTTTTCAATACATTCCTAGGATCTCCTGCAAATGGTTTTCTTTCAGTTGTATAAATATCACAGATAAATCTACATACTGCAGATTCTTCTGGTCTCCATGAGAGCCTTGAATATGTATTTACATCAGGTTTAAGTACTAAATCACTTTCATTAATTCCTACAAATCCTGCGATTGATGAACCATCCAATAACATTCCTTCTTCGAATAATTCTTCCATTTTTTCAGGGTTAAATGGAATAACTATTGTTTTTACAGTTCCGTTAATATCAACAAATTGTAACCTAATGAATTTGATGTTATCTTCTTTCATTTGGTCAATTACTGCTTCAATTCTTTCATTCATTATATCAGTCCTATTCTATACGGAAATATTTTTCCATTAGTTATTTGTATCTTTTAATACTATATAAAACTTTTTATGTACTTATTTTTTTAAAAATTAGTATTTAATTTTTAGTATTTTTATAAATTTTCTATACAATGTTCATTATAATTTAGAAATAAATATTTAAATTTAAAATTCTTCAACCATAAAAGAATTAAAATTCAATAAATCAAAATTTAGGATTTTTGGGGCTTCTGTAATTTTACCAATATTTGTTATTAATTTAAATGCTTCAATTGCTTCTAAGGCTCCAACAATGTTTGGTGTAGGCCCAATAGCAGGAGGTATATCATTAGATAGAGAATTTAGCTCTTCTAAAACACTTTCATTTAAATCTTTATCTTTACTTGGTAAGTTAAATAAAGTTTCATAATCAACTTTTTCTTTAAAAACAGTAATTTGTCCCATCATACCGTGAATTGCACCATGGATAAATGGTATTTTATTATTTTTTGCATATCTTGAGATTATTACTCTAGCTGTAATATTATCTAATGCATCAATGATAATATCAACATTTTCTAAAAGTGTATTTATATTTTTTTCATCTAATTTTTCAATGTATTCTTTTACTTTTACATTAGAATTTATTGTTTCAACTCTTTTTTTAGCTACTAATGCTTTAGGTTGTTTTAAATCATTAACAGAAGATAAAACTTGTCTATTTAAATTACTGACATCAAATTCATCTTCATCAATTAAAATTAGTTGGCCAACACCCATTCTAGATAACATTTCAATAGCTGCTCCTCCAATGCCTCCACATCCTACGACAGCTATTTTACTTTCTTTAAATTTAAGTTGATCTTCTTTTGATACAATAGAGAGTTGTCTATCAACCATCTGCCAGTAATTATTTTTCATCTAAATCACAAAAAGTGGTAAATTCATCACCAAAGTATTCATAAACTTTCATTAATTCATCAGGGACATCTAAGAATTGAGGACATAATGGTATGCAATCTCCACAAGCAGTACAATTTTCTACCCTTTGTTCTTTAGGAATTCTTGAGAAATAATGCATAGCACTAGCTATAGGAGAACCTAACATTTTACTAATATTATATTCTTCCATACATTTTGGAATATCTACATTATTTGGACAACCTTTACAGTAGTTACATCCAGTACATGCATTTCCACGTTTTTCCATGTAAGCTTCTCTAACTTCTCTTATAATTTCTTTATCAAAATCACTAATTGAATAATTTGAGTATTTGAAGCTATTTCAATATTTGTTTAACTTGTTCTAAAGAATTCATTCCACTAAAAACACAATCGACTTCTTGCATATCCCATAAATATTCTAAAGCCCATTGTAATGGAGTTCTTTTAACTTCAAATTTATTTAAAAGATTTGTAATATCTTGTGGAAGGTTATTTACTAAAGTACCTTCTCTTAAAGGTTCCATTATCATAGTACCTATTTTTTCACTTTTGAGATATTCTAATCCTTCACGTCCTGTTTGATAAGCTTCATCAACATAATTCATTTGTGTTAAACAGACATCCCATCCATCATATGCATAAACCATTTCAGCTAAATCCCATAAGTCGCAATGAACAGATAAACCAATATTTTTGATTTTTCCATCTTCTTTAGCTTCTTCAAGGAATTTAATTACATCATATTCTTGGCATTTTTGCCATTGTTCAAGAGTAATATTGTGAAGTAAATAAATATCAATATAATCTGTTTTTAGATTTTTTAATTGTTCATCTAAGAAATTAGTAAAGTCATCTTCTTTTTCAATTAACCAACATGGGGATTTAGTTGATATTAAAACATCATCTCTGTAAGAATTTTCAGATAAAAATTCACCTAAAAAAGCTTCACTATTTCCTTTTTTATCAAAAACAGCACCATGATAAGTGTAAGCTGTATCAATGATGTTTATTCCATTGTCAATACCATAGGTTAAAATTTCACTAGCTTCAGTTTTGTTAATATCCTCATTATCTTTAAGTACGGGAAGTCTCATAGTTCCAAAGCCTAATGTGGATACTTTTTCTTTTGTAATTCCAAGATTTCTATATTGCATATATTTTCACTAATTGAGATTTTTTTTAATTGAAAATATATATAAGTTATGATTAATATTTTAAAAAAGTTTAAATGGGTTTTTCCTGGGATTGAAAGATGCCGGGAGCGGGATTCGAACCCGCGGCCTCACGGTATCCCAGGAATCAGTCAGAGCATCGCTTAATACCCTATGAGCCGTGCGCTCTAACCAGCTGAGCCACCCCGGCATCAGACATTTATAATATCTTATTATACTCTTAAATATACTTTTCGTTTTTAATAAATTTTTATTTAAATTCTAATTTTTACTCATCTTTTATATACTATAAATTAAATAATTTTTTAATGTTGGAAGTGATTTTATATGAGTAATGTAAAAGACATGTCTCTAGCAGATGAAGGAATCAGAAAAATTAAATGGGTTCAAAAACACATGCCTGTTTTGGAATCTATTAAAAAAGAATTTGAAGAAGAAAAACCTTTTGAAGGTATTACTATTGGATTATGTTTACATTTAGAACCTAAAACTGTTAATTTAGGTTTAACTTTACAAGCAGGTGGTGCTGAAGTAGCTATGACTGGTTGTAATCCATTATCTACTCATGATGATGCAGCAGCTGGTGCTGCAGCTTTAGGATTAAATATTTATGGTTGGAGAGAACAAACAGATGAAGAATATTATCAAGCTATTGATGATGTTTTATCTCACAAACCAGACATAATCATTGATGATGGTGCAGATATGATTATGTACATTCATGATAAACGTCCAGAACTTATTGAAAAGATTCAGGGGGCTTGTGAAGAAACTACTACTGGTGTTCACAGACTTGTTGGAATGAATGATGATCGTGCATTAAAATTCCCTGTAGTTGCTGTAAATGATGCATATACTAAATATTTATTTGATAACAGATATGGTACTGGTCAATCATCTTTTGATGCAATTATGGGTACTACTAATATGTTAATTGCAGGTAAAAATGTTGTTGTCTGTGGTTACGGCTGGTGTGGTCGTGGAGTAGCTTCACGTGCTGCTGGATTAGGTGCTAATGTAATCGTAACAGAAGTTGATCCAATTAGAGCTTTAGAAGCTAGAATGGATGGTTGTAGAGTAATGCCTATTCGTGAAGCTGTTAAAATTGCTGATTTAGTAATTACTGTTACTGGTAACATTGATATTATTCATGGTGATGATTTCAAATATATGAAAGATGGCTGTATGTTATGTAACTCTGGTCACTTTAATGTAGAAATTAATAGAAATGATTTAGAAGCTCAATCTACTAGTGTTGAAGAAGTACGTGAAAGTATTGAAATGTTCAACATGAAAGATGGTAGAAAAATCTATTTACTTGCAGATGGAAGACTTGTAAATCTTGCAGCAGCTAGAGGTCAAGGACATCCTGCAGAAATTATGGATATGAGTTTTGCTGTACAAGCTTTATCTGCTAAATATATCTTAGATAATGATTTAGATATTAGTGTAACTAAAGCTCCAGATTCAATTGATGATAGGATTGCTCGTCACAAATTAGCAGCTATGGGTATTGAAATAGACTCATTATCTGATCGTCAAACTGAATATATGGCAAATTGGCAAGAAGGAACTTAATTATCCTTCTTTTAACTATTTTTTTTTAAATGTCTTATTTTAGATATATTAATCGAGGTGAAGGTCCAACTAAACTAATTGTTGGAGGACTTCATGGGAATGAAGGTAAAACTTCAATTACTTTTTTAAAACAATTAAAACCTGAAGATTTCTCTAAAGGTCAAATTTATATTTATAATTTTGATAAGTCTGAATATATTTCTACATTAAAAAAGGAATATTTTGAATCTGAAATTGGTTTAAAAATTTTAGATTTAATTGATACTCTAAAACCAGATATCTATGTAGAATTACATTGTTACAATATTAAAAATCACGATAAATTACTCTCAGATGAACGTTGGGTTTCTGATAGTGTTCCACCATTAATTAGTCTTGGAGACCATATTCTAGTAAGTAGTGTTTCTCCACTGATTCGTGCTACTCATTTTCCTATGGAAACTGTTTGTAAGACTTTAGAATTTCCATGTATTGAAAAATTAGAGGGGTGTGAAGATTTTGACTATGAAAAAATCTTATGATAAATATATGGATATCCTAAAAGCTCTTGTTTCTTCAGATTCTAGAAAGGATTTTGAAGATTGGATTTATAATAAATATCCTTATCAAGTAGAATTAGCTATTAAATACGTAAAAGAATTATTTGGAGAGAATTTTTCTCCATTTTAGAACCATGCTTCTAAACTTTTTTGTCCAGTATTTAATGTTTTAAGTTTTTTAATGGAATTTTCTAATCTCTCTGGTGAAAATCCATGTTGTTCGCACATAAATTCGTAGATTTTGTCATAATCTACTTTATTCCATTTAATTTTATAATCTGTATTAACTTGATGATTTAAGAAAATATTTCTAAGATTATCAACATCATCTGGAAGTTCTTTTATTTTTTCTTCTAATTGCCCTTTACTAGCTAGTTTTAAAGCTTTTTTAGAACTTATTCCTTTTATTCCATCATTAAAATCAGTTCCAATTAAAAGTCCCATGTCTACTAATTCTTCTTGTGTAATATTAAGTTGATTGAGGACTTTTTTTAGGTCATAAAATTCTAAACTTTTTTTAGATGAATTTGTAAGGTTTCTAATTACTCTTCTAGCCCCAAATAATAAACAATCGTAATCTTGACTTCCAACTGCCCAAGCATCTCCTTTTCTAACCATATATGTTGCTTGTGCTTCTCCTTCTCCATATGCTTCAATATATGGAATTCCCATTAAAGTTAATAATTCTTTAGCAGATTCAATAATATATGGGGACATTTTAGTTGATCTCATAGCATATTTACGAGCTGTTGCTTCATCACCAACTTTCAAAGCTTCTTTCCATTTTGCATCAGCTTCTGCTCTTACTTGACGACGAGCTTCTTGAGTTTCTGATTTCTCTTGTGGAGCTTGACCATCGAAAACATAAATTGGTTTAATTCCTTTTTCAATTATTGAAGCATTTCTGTATAATATTCCACTTAAATGAGATGTTACATTTCCTTCACGGTCTAAAAGAGGAGTTCCATCTCTTTGTCTGATAATTGCTAAAAATTGATAGAGTGTATTAAAAGCATCTATAGCTATTGTTCGACCTTCTAAATCTTTAAAAGTTATTCTTTCTGGTTCTATAATGTCTTTAATCTTTACACCCATTCTAATCACCAATTATAAATCTTTAGGATGAGTTATTACTCCTTCTAATGCTGAAGCTGCAACAACTTTAGGATTTGCTAAATATACTTTGGATTTAGGATCTCCCATTCTTCCTTTAAAGTTTCTATTTGTAGTAGATATTGCTACTTCTCCTTCAGATAATACTCCCATATGTCCACCGAGACATGGTCCACATCCAGGATTACAAATAATTGCTCTTGCATCAATAAATGTATCTATATATCCTCTTTTAATCGATTCTTTATATATTTCCATTGATGCTGGGAAAATAAGTAATCTTACTGAATCTGAAATTTTATTTCCATTTAATACTTCATAAGCTTCTTTTAAATCAGTTAAACGTCCATTTGTACATGAACCGATAACTGCTTGGTCAATGTATGTTCCATCTACTTTTGAGATTTCTTTTACATTATCAACATCATTTGGACAAGCTATTTGTGGTTCTAAATCAGTTACATCATAAGTTAATTCTTTTTTATAAACAGTATCTTCATCTGATTTTACAACATTTAATTCTTTTACAGATTTTCCAGTTTTATTTGAGATATATTGCAATATTTCATCGTTAGGTTCCATTATTCCATTTTTAGCACCCATTTCAATTGCCATATTACACATAGTGGCTCTATAATCAACACCCATATTTTCTATTGTTTTTCCACAGAATTCTGCTGTTTGGTATGTTGCTCCAGCTATTCCTATATCTCCAATAATATTTAATATAATATCTTTTGAAGCAGTGTATTGGTTTAATTCACCTACAACTTCCATTTTAATTGATTCTGGAACCATAAACCATGTTTTTCCAGTTGAGTAAACCATTGCTAAATCACTAACACCCATACCTGTTGAAAATGCTCCAAATGCACCGTATGTACAAGTATGTGAATCTGCACCTACAATAACTTTTCCTGGTTCAACTAATCCTTTTTCAGGAAGTATTTGATGACAAATTCCTTCACCATGAATATAATTTTTATTAATTCCTTGTGTATTTATAAAATTTCTACAAACTTTTTGAAATTCAGCAGAACCTATTGTATTTGCCGGTATATTATGATCAAAAACTATAGCTATTTTATCATTATCCCAGACATCTTCAGCTACTTTTTCAAATGTTTTAATAGCTGGAGGTGAAGTTCCATCATGAGACATAGCAAGATCTACTTCTATTTCAATAATTTCTCCCGGAACAACTTCATGTCCTGCTTTTTTTGATAAAATTTTTTCAGTAATGTTCATATGTTCACCGTTATTTTATTCTTCTTTTTTTCTGCATTTTCTAACAATTTCGCAGAATACATTATCATTAATGTATTTACCGTTTTCTCTACTTCTTTTAACATTTCTAACGATTTCAATAAGTTCGTCTTCAGAATAAGCAATATTAATTTCATCTAATTTAGCTTTTACAGCTCTACAACCAGAATGTTTTCCTAAAACTAGTTTTCTTTTTTGTCCAACGAGTTCTGGAACATATGGTTCGTAAGTTAATGGTTCTTCAATAACAGCATCAACATGAATTCCAGATTCGTGTATAAATACATTTTGACCTACAATAGGTTTATTGTAAGGAACTGGTAAGGAGCTTCTTTGTGATACTAAATCTGATAATTCTTGGAGATATTTGGTTTTAAATCCTAAATCTTTTCCATATAAAATTCTTAATGCCATTATAACTTCTTCTAAGGATGCATTTCCAGCTCTTTCTCCAATATTGTTAACTGTTGTTGATAGTCCATTTGCACCATATAATAGTCCGGTAATGGAGTTAATTACAGCTAATCCAAAATCATTGTGACAGTGTAAAGCGATATCTATATTTACTTCTTTTCTAAGTTCAGTCATTAAATATTTCATTCCTTGTGGTGTTATAGCTCCTACAGTATCTGCTATATGAACTCTATCTGCACCATATTCTTCAGCTTTATTATATATTCTTTTTAAGAAATCAATATCTGTTCTTGTTGCATCTTCTGCTGAAAATGCTACGAATAATCCGTAATCTTTAGCATATTCAACAGCTTTCATACAGATAGTGAGGATTTCTTGTCTTCCTTTATGCATTTTATGTTCTAAATGAATATCAGAAGTTCCCATAAATGTAATGATTCCGTCAACATCACAGTCTAATGCTACATCAATATCTTCAATTTTGGTTCTTGCTAAACCTAAAATTGTTGCATCTAAACCTTCATGAGTAATTTGTTTAATTGCTTCTCTTTCCCTTTGAGAAACAATAGGGAATCCTGCTTCAATTTGTGGGATTTTAACTTGATCTAATTTTCTAGCTATTTCTAATTTATCTTCTTTACTAAAACACACACCAGGAGTTTGTTCTCCATCTCTTAAAGTAGTGTCATATATAGTAATATCCTCAGGGAAATTTAGTTCCGCTTCTTTATTATAATGACTAATATGATATTTCAATTTTAAATGCTCCTTAGAATTTATACATTTAAAAATTTATATGTTTTAATATATTATATAATTTATTAATTTTATATACTAAATTATTATATATCATAAAAAACTAACTATATTCAATGACTATTTTAGAAAATAATAAAGAGAAGTTAGGATATTTCCTTATTATTTTAGGATTCTTATTTTTACTTGTAATGGTGTATATATCTTTTAGTCATGTAGGAATTTGGTATGATGAAACTTTTAGTTTGTGGACGGTTGGTTATAACTTACCTTATATATTAAATTTCATTCAGTCAGATGTTCATCCGCCATTGTTTTATTCATTATTTTATTTTGCTGTACAACTATGTAGTTTATTTAATTATACTAATCTTGTAGTTATTGGTAAAGTTCTTTCATTAATACCTCTTTTTTTAACTTTTATTTTAGGTATGACCAAAGTCAAAAAAAATTTTGGTACTTTAACTGCAGGTTTATTCTGTTTCATGATTGTTACTATGCCTCAAATAATGTGTTTTGCTATTCAAATAAGAATGTATTCTTGGGCATTTTTTTTCATTACAGCAAGTGTAATTTATGCTTATCAAATACTTAAAGATGAGTCTAACTATAAAAACTGGATAATTTTAACTATTTTATCAATTTTATCTTCTTATACTCATTATTTTTCTTTAATAACTTCTGTTTTCATTTATTGTTTTTTATTTATTTATTTAATTTTTAATAATAAGAAAAAAATTAAGGAATGGTTGATTTCTTCTATTTTTATTATTTTAGCTTATGTTCCTTGGATTAGTGTTTTTCTTCATCAACAAGCTGTACATTCAGAGTATTGGCTTAAAGGTATAACTCTGATGAAAGCTATTGGTTTCATATTTTTTGCTTTATCTCCTCAAAATGAAATTATTTTGGATAATAGGATTGTTTCTTTTGATATTTTAGGGTTATTACTTTTAATAGTTATTTTAATTTTAATATTCTATTCAATCAAGGATAATTTAAAATCTTTAGATATAAAATATGGTATTTCATGTATTTTACTTATTGTATGTGTTGTACTATCTGGAATCATAATTTCTATAATAGTTACTCCTTATTTCCATGTACGTTATATGGTGCCTGCTTTAGGTAGTCTTTGGTTAGGTGTTAGTATATTGTTGGCAAAATCCTATGATAAAAAGTACTTATTTGTTCCAATATTGATTATAATATTAGTTTGTTCATGTGTAGAATCTTTTACATTTTATGAAGATCAATTATATTTTGAAAATGCAGATCACGCTGAACTAGAAAAGTTAACTGATTTTGTTGGTAATGATAATATTGGTAATGATACTGTTTTTATTCTTGATTATTTTGCGAGTTATATGTTATTTAAATATCATTTTACTGATAGCGAAAATTATCTTATAAATTTTACCGATAATCCAATTAATGATGTGGGAACTTCTAGTGATACGTTAACTAGTGAAATTTCTAAAATATTGGCTAATGATCATTTAGAAGGTAAAACTATTTACTTTGTTCAATCAAAAGATTATGGTGATTTACCTCTTGTTACTGAGAATTATACATTAACTAAAATAAATACACTTAAGAATTTCCCTTATTCACCAATTGAAACAATTATTTATCAAGTTACTGTTAAATGAATTTATTGTGATTCATATCCTCTTTTGTTGTGGCGAAGTATCATTTTTATAAGATAATAAAATAATATTATTTTTTATTTTTTATTTTCAAGTAATTCTAAATAAGAAGTTCTTTCGAATCGATCTGTGATATTTAATTTTTCAAATAATTTAAAAATACTTTTTTGAGCTTCACTATAATCAGTTCCATCATCTAAAGCCACTTCTATTTCCATATAAGGATCTAATCCTTCAACATCATCTAAACTAATTTCAAAATTTTTATATTTGTAATATTCTCTGTTTTTAATAACAGTTCTCACTTCTTTAAATCCTATATGTTGAAAAATCTTTTTAGCTTTCTCTTCATCTTCAATAGCCATTTCTACTTCTTCACGAGTTTTACTTTTACTATCTATTTTAGGTCCTTTATATGTGATGAATATATGGTCTTCAGTTTCTGATTTAGTTTTACGAATCCTTAAAGCTTCATCAGTTTCAGCAAAATCTACGATTGGACTATTAAAATAAATATCCTTTTGGTATTCAGTTTTAGTTTTTTCAGCAGGTAGTTTGCTTAATTCTTTTTTAATATCTTCAAAACTGTTAATTTTTGCTTTAACTTCCACTTCTATCATATTACTTCCTCTTATTTGGTAATCTTATATTAAATTCGTATCGTCAATTTATATAAATTCTCTTCCAAAACTTATTTATTTATTTATTTATTAAATGTTTAATATTATTTATGATACGTTTCATCAATAAAAACTTTTATAAAATTGTATTTTTAATTTCAATACTCGTATCATGTTTTAATGCAATAATTGGTTTTAAATATGTAACTATATGGTACGATGAAATCTTTTCATTAGCTATGGTTAAATTACCTGTAGATATGATGATAACTGAATTGGTGAATGATGTTCATCCTATACTTTATTATTTAATTCTAAGGTTTTTCGTTAGTTTATTTTCATTATTTGGATTTAAAAATATTATTGCTGTTGGTGTTTTTGTTTCATTACTCCCAATATGTCTTTTATTAATCTTCAATTATTTTGTTATTAAAAAAAAACATATGGTGAGAAAGTTATGGCTTGGTTTAGTTTGTTTTTAGTTGCTATGCCATTGATGTTACGTTATTCTAATGAAATTAGAATGTATTCTTGGGCTATATTCTTTGTTACATTGGTATTCTTTTATCTTAAAAAGATTTTAGATGATAGAACAAATTGGAAAGATTGGATAATTATTACAATTGCAGCTATTGTGAATATATACTCATTATTTTGCTGCTGTATCAATGGTTTTATGTATCTTTTATTTTTAATCTATATTTTAGTTAAAAATAGAAGTCTAATTAAGAAATATATTCTTTCTACTTTTGTTATAATTTGTGGATTTTTACCTTGTTGCCTTATTTTTTAATCCAAGTACAAAGTGTAAATAATGATTTTTGGATACTTCCATTTAGAAAATTATTTTTGCTAAGTTACTTATTATATCCTTTCGCACCTTGTTCAGTGAATCTTGAAAATTTACAGCCGTTATTTGATCATCTTCACATTTTAGTGATTACAATTATTTTATTGGCTATTGTTTATATTGTTTTACTTAGATATTTCTATAAAGAAAGGGATATTCATATATTGGAGAATATGTACATTAGTTTTGATTATAGTATTTGGAGTAAGTTATAACATTTTAATAAGTCCTATTTTTATAACTAGATATTTAATTCCATCTTTAGGAATTCTTTGGTTATGTTTTTCAATAGCTCTTTCTAAAATTGATGATAAACGGATCTTAATTCCTTTTTTAATATTAACGTTATTAGTAGCAGCTTGTGCTGTTAATATAGATGATTATAAGTTCAAAGATACACATAATCATGAAAAAATGAATATGATTCAACAATCTGAGTTTCACAATGGTTCAATTATTATTTGCGAAAATGAAATTAATTATTTCGAATTTTCGAAATTTTATATACCAGATAATATTTATTTCTATTATCCTGATTCGCAAAACATTACAAATGATATAAATTCGTTATTTAACAATGAAACGTTTATCCATTGGTTAATAGTGGTCATAAAGTCTATTTTGCTGATTTTATGGATGATAATGTTCAAGATTTAGAAGATAATGGTTATACAGTTAAATATGTAGGGGTTCATGATATCCAATCATTCGATTTTGTTTTCTACAAAGTTTATCAAATATCTAAGGGATAAATTCAATTTAATTATTTATTCCCTTTAAACATTGTCTTTTACAATATTTTTTTATTAATTTAATTTTTCATATTTTTTTTATATATTAACAATTAAATTTAGTTTAACTTTTTAATTTTCATTACTTTCAAATTTATCAAGTAATTTTTGTTGTTTTTTATTTTTTAATTATAAATAAGTACTATTTAACTACATTCCTTATTTATTTATAGTTAGGCATCGAGTGGAATTTTCATTTTATAAAATTTTATTTTATAATTTATAAACAATTGGTTTTACTTATAAATACTATATAAATAGCTTATAAATAAATGACCTATTTTCATTCTTTAATTTTTAAATTAAATATCATTTAAATTTGTTTTTATTTTATGTATTTTTTGAGGTTTATATAAAATAACATACATTTATATACTAATGAAATTATATTATTTTATTAGTAGAAATTTAACTTTTTTTTCTTAATTTCATACTAATTTTTAAAAGAATTAAATGGAGGTTTTAAATTGACCGATGTTGATATAAAAATAGAAAACATTGTGGCTTCTGCAAGCATTGGAAAAGACATAGTTCTTACTGAAGTTTCACAAGCTTTAGAAGGGGTTGATTTTAATCGTGAACAGTTTCCAGGTCTCGTATTTAAACTCAAAGATCCTAAAACAGCAGCATTAATTTTCAGTTCAGGAAAACTTGTTTGTACTGGTGCAAAGTCTATAGATGACTCAAAGTTAGCCATAAAGAAAACTGTTGATTTAATGAGGACTGTGGATACTGAAATTCCTCATGAATATGAAATTAAAATTCAAAATATTGTAGCTTCAGCAAACTTAGAATCTACATTAAACTTAGAAAATGTAGCTTTAGAGCTTGAAGATACAGAATATGAACCTGAACAATTCCCAGGATTAGTTTACAGATTATCTGATCCTAAAGTGGTTCTCTTATTATTTGGTTCCGGTAAAGTAGTATGTACTGGAGCAAAAACACGCAGCGATGCAAAGCTTGGTGTCGAAAGGGCTTACGACAGACTAAGCGAGTTAGATTTAATATAATTGGTGGTATGATTGATAAAACTTATAGTATTTGACTTAGACAATGTTATTATTGATGGTGAAGCAATAGATGAGATAGGTAAATTAACAAACGTAGAAGAGAAAATAGCTGAAATTACTGAAAAAGCTATGCAAGGTGAAATAGATTTTGAAACTTCTATCAAAGATAGAGTTCAACTTCTTGA
>JAKSUH010000049.1 GCA_024413395.1 archaeon | reverse complement strand
GTTGGTGTTGGTGTTGGATTCTTCTCAGGATTTGGACCATTGTTTTCAGAATTGTTCCCAACAAAAATCAGAAATACTGCTATTGGAACAATTTTCAATATAGCACGTGGTGTTCAGTTTATAACACCGATAACAATTACATTAATAACTGTTAAATACCAATTACATGGTGGAATAGCTATGGCAGCTATTTTCGCAATTTTAACTGGACTATGGATTTGGACATTCCCAAATACAGACAATATTGATGTTACAGCAATCGAATAAGAAAGGATTAAATTCCTTTCTTTTAACTATTTTTTTATTTGAATTAATAATTCAGAAGCTTCTTCATGAGTTGAATCTATAGATAAAGCACGTCTTGTAAAAGTAATTGCGCCATTAATATCTTCTTGATAATATAATATTTTTCCAATTAAAGCCCATGCATCAACATTTTTATCATTTAAAGATATAACATCTAGTAAAAATATCCTTTGATAAAGTATATTCTTCTTGTTTAAATAATTCTAAAGATTTATTAAATAATTCCTCTTCATCAGAATAAGATATTTCTATGGTCTCTTCAACTTCTTCAACTTTGTTTTCAGCTTCGATCACCTTTGAATTTATTGCTTCGTACATATATTTTAAAATTAGGTAGTAGCTGCCTTATGAAGAGGTTTATTATCATTACCACATTTTGGTGAATAAATACATGAAGGACAACTATCTTTACAGTCACAATTATCTAATAAATCAATAGTGAATCTTAATAAATCAACAAATACTTCACTAGCTTTTTCTGTAATTCCAATTCCTCCTTCATGCATCATAAATAAATATACTTGCTTCTTGAGTATCAACATGATAATTTGTTGATAATCCACCAATATCAAACCTATCACACAGTATGAAGTGGAAAAAGACCAATCAAAGCATGTTCAGCACCATGAAGACCACCTGCAAAAACATCTTCTTCTTTATATTTATCTTCTAAATAATCTTTAACTTCATCTGGAATTGTAAACCATAAACCTTTAGTTTTAAATTTTAAAGGAGGTAAATCTAAATTATAGACTCCAATTTGTTTAGAATAATGCATTTTTTTATATTTGAAATAATCTTCAGTAACTTCGAGCTCACCAAAATTAATTGTTAAATTACCAAATTTCTTTTTATAAATCTTTTTAGAAATAGAAATAAGAGTATCTTTTAAAACAATAGTATGGAAATCCACTTCTTGCTTTATTGCATTAACAAAACGACGTTTAAGATTTAAGCTATCAATAATATAAGTTTCTCCTTTATTAATTAAAACTGCACCTTCATGAGCTTCTTTATAAACATAAGACTTTTCCATTGTCTCAAGTACTTTACCATTACACATTACAGTGAAAGTTTCTGAAGAAATTTGGTCTAAATTATGATGGAATGAAGGACTATCATCATAAGGATAAATATATTTACCTTTAGGATTTTTATATAAATCCTCTTTTTCAACTAATTCATCTAATTTATCCCCATCACATGAAAAATATTTTAAACAATCTTCTTTAGTAATAGGAAGCTCCTTTGAAGCACAAATCAAATGTGCATCTTGAAGTAATTCATTATTTAAATCAATAATAGCATTTTCATGAGCTTTATCAAAAAATCAGGATTTTTCATAAAATACTGATCTAATTGATTTTCAAATGCAACTAAAATAGTTAAAGATTTTTAATCTCCACGACCACAACGTCCACTTTGTTGCCATGTAGATATCATTGTTCCAAGATATCCAGATATAATAACAGCATCTAATGAACCAATATCTATTCCAAGTTCTAATGCATTAGTACAAGTTACACCTAAATATCTACGAGTTTTAAGACCTTCTTCAATTTCACATCTCTCACTAGCTAAATAACCTGCTCTATAAGCAGCAATTCTTTCAACAAACTTTGGTTTAATTTCATTCATATCTCTTTTTGCCGAACGAGCAATTAATTCAGTCATTTTACGAGAAATAGTAAAACATAATGTCTGAATATCTTTAACCATTAAATATAAAAAATATTCTTTCAGTTTCCTAGTGTATTGAAGGTGCATCATCATCAGGATAAGGAATCCTCTTTTGTGCTTTAAAAGGATTATATAAAATAAAATCTTTTTCTCCAGATGGAGAAGAATCACCATCAATTAATATAAATTCTTCACCTGTAAGTTTATTAGCAAGTTCCAATGGATTTGCAAGTGTTGCAGAGGATAAAATAAATTGAGGATTAGATCCATATAAATTAACAATTCTTTTTAAACGCCTAATTAAAAATGCTACATTAGAACCAAAAACACCTTTATAATAATGAGATTCATCGATAATAATGTATTTTAAGTTCTTATAGAAACGTTTCCATTGATGATGCCATGCTAAAATATGATGTAATTGATAGGGGTTTGTTAAAATAATTCTAGAATTTTGACGAATACTATATCTTAATACTTTATCAGTATCTCCATCATAAGTCCTAGGAGTTGTTGTAATATTCAAATCTTGTTCAAAATTTTCTAAAACATGTAATTGATCATTTGATAATGCTTTTGCAGGATAAATATATAATGCTGTAGCATTAGGGTCGTTTTTTAATGTTTCCATAACTGGTAAATTAAAAGCAAGTGTTTTACCAGATGCAGTAGGGGTTGTAATAATTATATTATTACCCTCTTTTATAGCATTGTAACTATCTGCTTGGTGTTCATACAACTTTATACCTTTAGAATCTAAATAATCAACTATATCTTCATCTAAGCCATCAATATATTTAAAACCTGCTTCCTTAGCAGGAATTGTTTCGACATGTTCGATGAAATTTCTAAATCGAATATCGTTTTTAAATAAATCAATAGCTAATTTTCCCATAAGAATCAATTAAATATTAGATTTAATCATGTTTAAAAAATTATATTTAATATTATTTTTCAATTGGTCTTTAAACATATTTTTATATAATTAAAAACTAAATTTAATTTAAGAGAGGTCAATTATGATTAGTTATGAAGATTTTGAGGACATTGTAGTAAATCAATTAAATATAGACATTTCTTCAAATGAAGACCAAAAATTATCAATCAAATCATCACCTGAGAAAACATTATTTATTGTTGCAGGTCCAGGTTCTGGAAAAACCACAGTTATCGTGTTAAAAATATTAAAATATATTTTTGTAGATGATATCAAACCCGAAGAGATATTAGCTACTACTTTTACTCGTAAAGCAGCAGATGAATTAAAATCACGTATTTTAAGCTGTGGAGATGAAATTAAAAATTATCTAATCAATAATAGTTCACCATTAGAACAATTCGAGATTATTAAAAAAGTAAATAGGATTGATTTTAATCAACTAATAATTGGAACAATTGATAGTATTTCAGAAGAACTTATACGTAAATATAAAGAACCAGGAACTAATCTACCTATTTTAATTGAAAATTTTGTAGCTAAATCCGCTATGCTTTCAGAAGGATTATATAAAAACGATAGATATCTTAATAAAGACCTAATTTCATTTTTATCCATATATTCAAATAGAAAAGAGCTTAAAGAAGCAACACATATGAGTGAAATATTGCTTGAAATGAAAAATAGAATGTATTATGACCAAGTAGATATTAATGAGCTATATGAAAAAAAAGGAGAAAAAGGAGAAAAAATAGCTTTAGATGCAATATGTGATTATGAAAATGAATTAAGAAATCGTAATATTATGGATTTCCCAATGTTAGAAGCATCTTTCTTAAAAAAATTAACTAATAACAAATTAGACCAATTTTTAGACAATGTGAAAATTGTTCTTGTAGACGAATATCAAGATACTAATTATATTCAAGAAAAAATTTATTTCAAAATAGCTGAAGCCGCAATAGCTAATGGTGGAGGAATGACTGTTGTTGGAGATGATGACCAATCTCTTTATCGTTTTAGAGGAGCCACAGTAGATTTATTTACTAATTATAAACAACGTGCAGAAAAACAGCTTAAAATCGAAGTGCAAGAAATAAATTTAAAAACTAATTATCGTTCCACAGAAAATATTATTAATCATTGTAACAATTTTATTGAAACAGATAAAAAATATCAAGATGCTAGGGTAGCTAACAAACCAAAAATCGTTTGGCCTGAAATTAAAAAAGAAAAAATACCTGTATTAGGAATGTTTAGAAACAATCAAGAAATGTTAGCAAATGATTTATCTCGTTTCATAAATACTTTAATTAAAAAAGGAGAAGTCAAACAAAAAGTTACAAGAATTATTACAAAAGATTATTATCAAACTTTAAATAGCGATATTGATGCTAGTAAAAAATTAATAGCAAAAAATAACACTCTGTTAAAAGGTGAAGAAAAAGAGTACATAACAATAAAATTAGATGAAGAATTAGGTTCTGCTTCAGATATAGCTTTTTTAACTTATTCACCAAAAGAAATTAAAATGAGTACGCGTTTATTCCCTTATCTTTTAAGAAAAAATTTAGAAAAGAAGAATATTAATGTATTTAACCCACGTGGACAGGATTTACAAGAAGTAGAAGAAGTACAAATCTTTTGTGGTTTAATGTTGATGTGTATAGATCCAGATGGTTCAATACTTGAAAGTGATAAAAAAATACCAAAATTAGCAAAATCAAATATTTTTAGATGGAAAATACAAGCACGTGATTATATTAAAGAATGTCCAAATAATAATTTCTCATTTAAATTAGAAGATTTTATAACAAAATGGCAAAATAGAGAACCAGTAGGTTATGATGAATGGCCAAAATATACTAGTTTAATGAGTTTAGCATATAAACTCATCACTTGGATAAAAAAATTACAAGATGATGTTGAAGGAGTAGTATATTTAGAAGCTATTACAAAAACTATCACTCAAACTGGATTTTTCAATAAATATTCCTCAAATATCTCTTTTGAATCTAAAGAAAGTGAAAAAGAGTCTATTTTAGAAGCATATTGGAATATTTTTATTCCTTTAGCTAGTGGTGGTGTAGAAATTGATGAAGGATTGATAGACACATTACCAAGTGATAGAATTAATTTTATGAGTATACATCAATCAAAGGGATTAGAATTCCCTTTTGTAATTGTTGATGTAGGTTCTAAATTTAAGAAAAATGATTCTAGAGATCAAAAATTAAGATTCCCAAAAGCTGTAAAAACAGATAATATCTTAGAAGAGGATATACGTATTTATAGTTCTCTAGGAGAATCTGAAAGAAATGAAAAAGATAAAATGTTTGATGATTTAACAAGATTATATTTTGTAGCATTTTCAAGAGCAGAATGTGTATTAATGTTAGTTGGATTAACAAATTGTTTAGATGGATATAAACTAAAAGATCAACTCATGCAAATACCTAATATCGCAATGGGTTGGAATAGAGACGAACAACAAATAGGATTTGATGAACTTTATTTAATTTAGGTGAAAAAATGAAATTATCTCCCAGAAGCAAATCATATATAATTCCAGAATATAACCTTACAGGAGATTTACTCTCTTTTGAAACTTGTAATTTACAATATCGTTATCAAAATAAAGGTTCATTACCTCCATCAATGCCAATTCAATTATGGTTTGGAGAGTTTATACATGGAGTAATGGAAGAAGCATTCTTAAAATGGGATTTAGAAAAAACTGAATTTCCTTGGGATTGGAAAGAAGATATTAGACCTATTGAAGACATGATTGATTTAAAATTACAAGTTAGAGGACTTTACCCTCCAAAAAACCATTATTTTACAACTAATATACCTGGTTCTGAAATAAAAGAAATTAATTTAAATGAACATGACCATAAAAAATTAGCTAGTGCAAGAGCAGAAGCAGCAATAAATATATGGGGTAAAGATTTATTCCCATTAATAAATGATACGGAAGTTTCAATGAAAGGTTTACGACCTATGCCTAATTATGATAAAAAAACAAGCCGTTCTAATTATTATAGTATAAATGGAGTTGGAGATGTATTAACTTCCATTAAATCAGATAAATTAGATTCAGATAATAAAATCTTAGAATATCTTAAAAAAAAAAATGAAGAGTTTAACAAGATTTGTAAAAAATTTGATGAATTCGAAATAATTCTTGATTATAAAGGTATGAAAAGACCTTCAATGGATGATAAAAATTGGAAACACCATGAATGGCAAGTATTAACATATGCATGGCTTCGAAATAAACAAGAAGATAGTAAACCAGTAGTTGCAGGAATTATACTCTATTTAAATGAGTTAGTACCCTCAAATGAAGATTTAGAAGCTATTCAAAGAGATATTACATCTGAAACTACTGACATAATAAATATTTTACCAGAAGATTACGATAAATTAATGAACTGGGACGAAGATCAAGAATATCCTATTTTATCAAATAAATTTAAAATGGATAGATCAATAAGAATAATTAATATTGATGATGAAGCTAAAAAGAATTCATTATATAAATTTGACAACATTGTTTCAAATATAGAGAATTCTATAATTAGAGAAACAAATGGATGTAAAATAAGTGATGCATGGGCTGCAAAAGCTGATGAAAGAACTTGTAGTGCATGTGATTTTAATACTTTTTGCAAAAATAAAACACAAGAATTTAAGGTTCCTTAATACATAAATAAATATACGTGATTAAAATGAGTGAAAAAATTTTAGAAAAAAACCAAGAATATTATAAAATTTTTGACGAAAAAATCAAGTTAACTTCTTCACCAGTAGCTGTTAAATTTATTAATAGTGAAGAAGAAGTTCCAGAAGGAATTCCATTAATTGACGAAAAAATTAGACACTGTGAAATGATTAAAAAAGCATCATTTGGAGCTAAATTTTATAGTACTTGGGAAAAACAAACATGTAAAGGTGGAGCTGGTGCATTAGGTCTTGGTGATATGTCTCCTAAATTAGCTAGCGGAGAAAAATATTTTGAACTTGGAAGATTTAAAGATTTAGAAGTAGCTAAAAAAACTGTAGAAAAATTATCTATTATCCCTGAAAAACATTGGGCAATAGTATATGCTCCTTTAGAAGAATCTAATTTTGAAGCAGATGTTGTTGTCTTATTTGCTCAACCAGTTGCTGCAATGAAAATTGCTCAATCATTAGTTTTTACATTAGGCGATAAAGTTAGACCTAATTTTGCTGGAATTCAATCTTTATGTGGAGACGCTGTTTCATATCCATATATTGAGAAAGATGCTAATATTACTGTTGGTTGCGATGGATCTAGAAAAGCAGCAAAAGTTTTAGACGAAGAATTAGCTATTGGAATTAGTAAAGATAAATTAGAAGAAGTTATAGATAATTTAAATTCTATGGCATAATTAATTTATTTTAATTCCTTTTCTTTTTTTATTTTTTACTTGTATAGAGTATATTACACTTAAAAATTACTATTTTTTATTAAACTATTCAAATTACGTAAAACAAAACAATTTAAATTAATAGAATAAAATCAATATGAAAAATAATTAAAGCTATTTTTATTTAAATTAAATAAAAAAATTATAGAAAATTCTATTTAATTATTTGAAGATGTAGATGTAGCATTAGAATGAGAAAATGAATACCCTAGTGGTAAATATCTAATAAATTGACAGTAAATAGTCATTGATACACCAGAACCTTCAGTCCACATTATAATTCTTACAGGATAATCTCCAGTATTAGTAATATAAATACCTGTAGATGGATTATAACCATATAATACTGTATTTTCATCATTAGACATACCTACAGGAAGAGAATAACCTTCATCTAAACAACATGCTCTTAAAGTTCTTGCTGGAGGACAAACTCCATGTGAAGCTGAACCACTTGGAGATTCTGAATCATTTGCTACTTGGAAACTTATATGCTCTTTACCACAAACACTAGTTCCAGGAGGTAAAACAGTATTATTCCAAGCTTTACAGAATTGATTAGCATTGAAATCTCTTAAACTATTACCATACTCTGAATAATCACCTAAAGAGGTAGAGTATTTTGGTCCGGTAGTAGCATTATAATTTTCAGGAATATAAATACATACACCATCTCCATAAAGATATTGTAAAATATAATCATAAGTATCTTGACCAAAGATATCAATAATTTCACTTGAAGATAAATTGTTTCTTCCATCATTAATATTACCAACACCTAAACCAGTAACAAAGATTGAACCATATGCATTTTTATTAGAGTTATACCAATTTTGAATAGTAGTTATATTAAAATTAGGACCAGACCAATCTTGTTTTTTAACTTCATCTACAGGAACAGTATACTATATTTACCATTTTCGTAAACACTAATTCCTGTTTTATTTTTAACAAGATAATTATCTGGATAAGTATTATCTGAAAGAGTATAATTACATTCATGTATAACGAATTTACCATTTTTCAACATTTAAAAATCCAGGCCCAGAAACTTCAGAGACTCCATTTGATGAAAGACCTTCACTTACAACATAAGAGTAATCATAACTAACTGAACCAGTTGATAGAGATTGAATTAGACCAAATAGATCCAAAGTAGTAATTTCATGTACAATAAAATGAGGGTTTGAAATAAATGGGTAACGTACTTGAATATCAGAATGTTCTATACTACTGCCTTCCATAACTGTTTCACCAACATGAATATTATTATTCTTACAAATTTGATCTATAGTCATATTTGTTGCAAAAACAGAAGATAAGACAAAAAGTAATGTTGTAACTAATAGTAAAATCAAAAATATTTTAGCTGATTTAGTTCTCCATTCTTTATTCATTAATTGTTCCCCCATTATTAATATACTATTTTATAATAATAATATTATATAAAATTAACTTTAAGGACAGATATATATAAAATTAAATTTCTTCCAATAA
>JAKSUH010000048.1 GCA_024413395.1 archaeon | reverse complement strand
TTAAAGCAGGTAGGATTCAAGAAGTTTCTCAGATTTTAATTGATCAATTTGGTGGAGAAGTTCCAGATAATATGGAAGAGTTATTAGAGCTTCCTGGTGTTGGAAGAAAAACTGCTAATTGTGTTTTAGTATATGCATTTGAAAAAGCAGCTATTCCTGTTGATACTCATGTTCATAGGATTCCTAACAGAATGGGTCTTGTTAACACTAAAAATCCTGAAGAAACTGAAAAAAAATTACTTAAATTTGTTCCTGAAGAAGAACAAATATTATTAAATGATTTAATGGTACAATTTGGTAAAACAATATGTAAACCAATTACTCCTCAATGTGAAATTTGTCCATTAACTGATTTATGTAAATATAAAAAATAAAAAAGAAAAAAGGATATTTAATCCTTTAAATTTATCGGCTAGATATTGCTCCGTAGATACCGGAAATAAGGAATCCTATACCTATTAATAATCCTAAAATTTTAGAATCTTTTATTAAAGTAGCAATTGCTATATAAAGAATACCTACAACAACTCCAACTAAAGAAAGAGTTTTGTCACTTCCAGCAATTAAATTAATAAGTGCTACAATTAAGATTAATATACCTACTAAATAAACTATAAATGCGCTTAATGCAGCTATAAATGTTGGGTTTAGTAAAATAACAATACTTATTATCAGTACTATAATTCCTAAAATATTTAATGTTTTTTATGTCTAACTCCAATAGCTGTGAGATATACTGCAAAAGCTAATATCATTAAAGCAAGTAGTGTGTTTATTGCAAGAGGAGCTATGAGTGGACATACAATTATTATTAAACCTAATATTATTGCTAAAATATTTTGTGTTCTATTCATTTATTTAACCTCTTTTCTTATAATTTATGTGGATTTTTATCCAAATAACTAAATAATTTTCCATTTATTATGTTATTTAATATTATCTATACTTATGTTTAGTTTTTTATGTTTTATATGGTACAATTTAACAAAAACTATTTATTTATAAAAAAATAAATCAATTATTATTATATTAAAGGTGAAAAGATGAAACCTCCATGTGAAATTGTGGTATGGTATGTTATTCCAGCAATTAGGGCCGAATTAGCAAAAAGTTTGATATCTTATGGTATGAAGCAAAAAGATGTTTCAGAACTTTTAGATATTACTCAACCTGCTGTTTCTCAATATACTACATCTAAAAGAGGTAAAGGTATTGATTTATCTGATGAACTTTTAGCAGATATTGGGGATTTTGCTTATAAATTATATAATGGCGAAGCTCAGAAATGCGATATTATTTCTAAAACTTGTTCTTTATGTAGCAAAATAAATACTCGTGATGTTGCTAATAAAGTAGGTTTAGAATTATCTGCACAATGTCAATCTTGTATTAATTGTAAAAAATGATTATTATGGATATTTATTCTACTTTAGGCCGTGAAAAAAGACCTTTAAAAACAATTTCTGAAAACAGAATTAAAATGTTCGTATGTGGGCCTACTGTTTATGATGATGCTCATATAGGGCATGGACGAACTTACATTGCATTTGATGTTATTAAAAGATATTTGGAGTTTAAAGGTTTTACCGTTTTTTATCTTCAAAACATTACTGATGTAGATGATAAAATCATTAAAAGAGCTAAAGAAGTTGAAAAAGATGTGTCTGATATACTAGGTTCTATGAAAAAACGTTTATTGAAGACATGCATTCATTAAATGTATTTGGGGTTAATTATTTCGCAAGAGCAACTGACCACATGGTTGAAATAATTAATCAAATTCAAAGATTAATAGATTTTGGCTTTGCTTATGAAACTGATAATGGTGTTTACTTTGAAATAGATAAGTTTCCAGAATTTGGAAAATTATCAAATCGTAAAATTGAAGATTTAGAAACTCATCGTGAAGTTGTTCAAGCGGATAAAAAAAGTCCTAATGATTTTGCTTTATGGAAAATTAAAGATGATGACTTTGTTTGGGATTCTCCATGGGGTAAAGGAAGACATGGATGGCATATTGAAGATACTGCTATTACTGAACATTATTTTGGACCACAATATGATATTCATGGTGGTGGATTAGATCTTATATTTCCACATCATGAAGCAGAAATAGCTCAAATGGAAGCAGTAAGTGGTTGTCAACCTATGGTTAATTACTGGTTACATACTGGTTTTTTAAATGTTTATGGAGAAAAGATGTCAAAATCTCTTAAAAACTTTATTACTATTCGTGAGTTATTAGAAGATTATGATGCAGACGTTTTCAGATTTTTTGTTTTATCTGCTCATTATAGAAGTCCTATTGACTTTTCAAAAGAGTTATTGAACCAATCTGAAAGTACATTAAATTCATTACGTAATTTTTATTCTTTATTAGATTGTGAAGAATGTGATGAAGAATCTAATTATGATAAATTATTAACTCTTAAAGAAAACTTCTTTAAAGCTATGGATGATGATTTCCATACTCCAAAAGCTATTGCTTCAATCTTCAGATTTATTGGAGATTCAAAAGAAGACTTTGATAATTTGAATAATTGTGATATATTTGCTATAAAATCTTTATTTGATGATATAAGTGATATTTTTGGTATTGATTTTAATAAGAAGGAAACTTCTTCTTCAAATAAAGAATTACTTGATATCATTGCAGATATTCGTTCTAATTTAAGAAAAGAAAAGCAATATGAACTTTATGATAAGATTCGTGATGATTTAGTGGAATTAGGCTATAAAATTAGTGATTAAGCTTTTTCCAATAATAGTTTAATCTATGATAGACTAGAATTATTTTTTCTTTTCTATCTTTTTCTTTTTTTAAAAATATTTTATCAGAACATTTATATATTAACATATCATAATATCATTATATGTAAATATTTACTAAAGGTGATATTGTGTGTAAAAAAGAGAATTTGTCTCAGGAAGAAGGATTATGTGAAGTTTATGAAATTCATGATGATGAAGTTAAAAGTGCTAAAAAAAGTCTTATAAGTGAAGAAGAGTATTTAGAATTATCTGAATTTTTTAAAATCTTTGGAAATACCACTCGTTTAAAAATAATTTCTTTATTATGTAGGGAATCTTTATGTGTTTGTGATATTTGTGAAATTTTAGAATTATCTCAAGCAGCTGTTTCTAATCAACTTAGAATACTTCGTGCACATAATATTGTTAAATTTGAAAAAGAAGGTAAATCTGCAAGGTATTCTTTAGTAGATTCTCATGTAGAAATGATTTATAAAATGGGTCTTGAACATATTTTAGAATAATTTTTTAAGTGTATACTGTAGGTGATTTTATGTCAAAAAATAAAGGACATGATTCTAATCATAATCATTCTCATCACCATAATCATGATCATGAAGAATCCTGTAATTGTCATTCTCATGAGGAAATAAGTATTTGTGGTTGTCCTGATTGTGATGATGAAGATTCTAAAGGAGAATTACTTGCTGAAGGAAAACCTTTACTTTCTAATCTTCCTATTCAAATTATTGTAAGCAGTGCTATTTTCTTCGCTTTAGGTCATTTATTACAATTTATAGCTGTTGATGCTTTAGTTACAAATATAATATTTATTATTTCTGCTATTATTGCAGGTTATCAGATAGCTATCATGGCATTTAAATCATTATATAAAAGACACACAGTTGGTCCTGCATTACTTGTTTGCATTGCTTGTGTTGCTTCATTTATTATTGGTCATCCAGAAGAAGGGGCCGCTGTTTCATTATTATACTTCATAGCTGAATTTCTTGAAGATTATACAGAACATAGAGCTAAACATTCAATTAAATCTTTAGTTGAATTATCTCCTGAGACTGCTAGAGTTAAAGTTGGTGATTCTGTAGAGATTCGTAAAATTGAAGATGTGGATATTGGTGAAATTGTCATTGTAAAACCTGGTGATAAAGTTCCTTTAGATGGAAATATTATATATGGTGCTTCTTCAATTGATCAAGCTTCTATCACTGGTGAAAGTCTTCCTGTAGTAAAATCTATTGGTGATACTGTATTTGCAGGTACTATTAATCAAGAGGGTTATCTTGAAGTTGAAGTTAGTAAAAAATCCAAAGATTCAGTTATTTCTAAAATCATTACTTTAGTTAAAAACTCTCAATTAAACAGAGGTAATACTGAAACTATGATTGAAAGAATATCTAAATATTACACACCTATTATGATTTCTATTGCAGTTATTGTTGCATTTATCCCACCTTTACTTTTTAATCAAGATTTAGTAAGTTGGGTTTATAAATCTCTTTCAATTCTAGTTATTTCCTGTCCTTGTGCATTTTTAATTTCTACACCAATAGGCATGGTTTCTGCTATTACTGCAGCTACTAAAAAAGGAGTTCTTATTAAAGGAAGTTCTTATGTTGAAGATATGTGTAATGTTAAAGCAGTTATTTTTTGATAAAACTGGTACTTTAACTGAAGGTAAACTTGAATTAAGTGAAATAAAACTATTAAATGATAATTATTCTAAAGAAAAATCATGTCAAATAGCTGCTTCTTTAGAAAATCAATCAAGTCATCCTATTGCTAATGCAATTACTAATTATGCTGCAGATAATAATATTGAAATTACTGAAATTCATAATTTTAAAAATATTCCAGGAAAAGGAATTATTGGATCTATAAATGGCATAGAGTATTTTGCTGGGAATGAATCACTTATTAAAGAGAATAATATTGATAATATAGCTAATTATTCTAATGAGGGTAAATCTGTAGTATTTATTGGAGATGAATCTGGGGTAATCGGAATTTTAACTGTTGTAGATAAGATTCGCGAAAATACTTCTGAAGTTATTCAAAATCTAAATAGTCAAGGTATTCAAACTATCATGTTAACTGGTGATAATGAAATTGCAGCTCAAAAAGTAGCAAATGAAATTGGAATTAAAGATTTTTATTCTAATTTACTTCCAGAAGATAAATTGAATATTTTAGATAATATTCGTAAATAAATTTGGTAGTGTAGCTATGGTTGGTGATGGTATTAATGATGCACTGCTTTAGCTCGTGCTAATATTGGTATTGCTATGGGTGCAGCAGGTTCAGATGTAGCTATTGAAACAGCAGATATTGCTTTAATGGAAGATGATCTTAATAAGTTACCTTACTTGTTTGGTTTAAGTAGAAAAACAATGAGGATTATTAAAGAAAATATTACAACTGCTATAATTATTAAGGTTTTATTTGTAATTCTTGCAATATTAGGTGTAATTACATTGATGATGGCTGTAGGTATTGTGATTTAGGCCTTACATTAGCAGTAATATTAAATTCATTTAGAATAGGGTTTGTAAAAGATTCTTTATTATAATTTTTTTTAAAAAAAGAATTTTTATGAGAAATTTATTCTCCAATTTAAATATTTTCAGCTAATTTTTCTAATTTTTCAATAGCTTCAGCTAAAACTTTTTTATCACCTTTTGATGGACCGGTTTTAGCAATTACAGTATCAACTACTTCCATTCCTAAGTGTCCATAAGGTAATATTTTCCAGTTATCTGCATATTTATTAAATAAATCTGCAGGATTTGCTTGAGTAACAATGTTTATAACTTTCATACCCTCAAATGATTTATCTGGATTTTGTGCAACTTGGTAGAATCTATCTACAAAGGTTTTTGCTTGTGCTGACATTTCTCCAAACCAAATTGGGGTTGAGAAGATTAAATAATCTGCATCAAGCATTTCTGTAGTCAATTTATTTAAATCATCATCTTTGATACATTCGCCTTTTTGACAAGATAAACATGCATCACAGTAGTTCATATCTAAATCATTAAGATAATAAAGATCTACATCGCCATCTACTTTGTCAATAAATTGGTTTACTAATGTATCACAGTTTCCTCCTTTTCTTGGACTTCCCACAATAGCTATAATTTTCATTTTTTATGCCCCCTTATATAATAAATACATTAAACTTCTATTTATACTTATTATTTCGATGTTATACGAACATTTGTATATTATGTGTAACATAGTTTTTATTACAACTTAATTAGGTGATTAATTATGGTAGAACAAGCTGAAGTTTATAAATGTTTCCTCTGTGGTAACACTGTTGTAGTTATTGCAGTAGGTGGTGGAGAACTTGTATGTTGTGGTAAAGCAATGGATTTTTTAGAAAAACAAACCGAAGGAGATAAATCTCCAAAACATCTTCCTATCATTGAAAAAACCGATGATGGTTATGTTGTAAAAGTCGGTGAATCTGAACATCCAATGGAAGATGAACATTACATTCAAACTATAACTTTAGTTGTTGGTAATGAATCATTTGGAAAATCTCTCAAACCTGGTGATAAACAAGAATTTGTTGTAAAAACTGATGCTGAAGGCCCTATTATTGCAACTGCTTTATGTAATTTACATGGTTACTGGGAAAACCAATTATAAATTTCCCTTCTTCTTTTTTATTCTTATTATAAATTCTATTTTTTTTTCGATAACTTTTAAACATATCATTAACATACTTTTAAATGAACGAGGTAAGAACTATGAAAAAAGATTGTCCAACATGTAATGAATCTGGTTCTATAATTGTAGATTATAAGACATGTGAAGCATGTGGTGGAACTGGATATGAAACTGATATGTATGATGTAGGTTCTCATTTTAAAGGGGTTTCTGGAAAAGCCCGTGATAAATTTGATTTAGGTTCAGATACTGATATTCTATGTGAAATTTGCTCAGGTAAAGGTCAAGTACCTGTTTATGAAACATATCCTACTTGTGAGGGTGAAGGAACAATTTTTGTATGTTCAAGTTGTGGAAAACGTATTGATGGAACTTATGATTTATGTAAAGAATGTTATAAAAAACAAGAACAAAAAAAGCTCCAACAAGCTTTAAAAGAAAAAATTAGACAAGAAAAAGCTAATGAACCTAAAGTAGTTTATATTTTAGATCCTATTATTGAAATGAAGGATATTAAAAAAGAATACTTATATAAAGGTAAAATAACACGTATTGAAAGATATGGGGCTTTTGTTAGTTTATCTCAAAAAGTATGGGGACTAATGAGATGTGATGTTTCTCAATATAATGTAGGGAATGAAGTTATTGTACGTATAACTGCTATTAAATCTCTTGAAGGTAAAATTGATTTAGCTCCAACTTATGTAGAAAAATATAAACTTAAAAGATTAACTAAATCTATTAGAAGAACCAGAGTAGCTGATTTAGAAGAAAAAATGGGTAAAGTCGCTAGAATTACTGGAGAAGTTTTACAAATTCAACAAACATCTGGTCCTACAATATTTATTATTACTGATGAAACTGGAATTACAGAAATTGCTGCATTTGAGGAAGCAGGAGTTCGTGCATATCCTGAAATTGAAGTTGAAGATGGAATTGAAGTTTATGGTGAAATTAATCAGCGTGGAGAAAAAGTCCAAGTTGAAGCACAAACTATAAATAAATTATCTCCTCAAGATGCACAAGATTTAGCTAAACTTATTGATGATGCTTTAAATGAAAAAGCAGAACCTGAAGATGTTCCATTTTTAGTTAAAAGTGAAGTTTTAAATAGATTAAAACCTAAAATGCGTGAAGCAGCACGTAAAATTAGAAGAGCTATTTATGATGATCGTTCTATTTTAGTAAGACATCATAATGATGCAGATGGAATTTGTGCAGGAGTAGCTATGGAAAAAGCTTTAATTCCTTTAATTAAAGAAATTAATCCTTCAAATGATGCTGAATATTATTATTTTAAACGTTCACCTTCTAAAGCTCCATTTTATGAATTAGAAGATGTTGTAAAAGATTTATCTTTCTCTTTAGAAGATTTTGAAAGACATGGTCAAAAATTACCATTAATAGTTCTTTTAGATAATGGATCAACTGAAGAAGATATTGTAGCTTTAATGCAAGCAAAAATCTATGATATTGAAGTAGTTGTTATTGACCATCATTCTCCTGGAGAATTATCTAATATTCAAGAAGAAGATGGAGAAATCGTTGGTGCAACTGTAGCTGTTGATGAATATGTTGATACACATGTAAATCCTTATTTAGTTGGAGGAGACTCTCAAATTACAGCAGGAGCTCTTGCTAGTGAAGTAGCACATATAATTAATCCAGAAATTGAAGATTTAATTAAACATCTTCCAGGTGTTGCAGCTATTGGAGACCATGCTGAAGGTGTTGAAGTAATGCAATATTTAGAACTTGCAGAGCAAAAAGGATTTTCATCTGAAGATTTAAAGAAAATTGCAGAATGTGTAGACTTTGAAGCTTATTTCTTACGTTTCATGAATGGAAGAGGAATTATGGACACTATTTTAGCAGTTGATAATTTAGATAAACATCCTAAGATGATTTCTGCTTTATATCAAGAATATGAAAAACGTGTTGATACTCAACTTAAAGCAGTTTTACCAAATATTAAAAGAACTCAACTTGAAAATGGTATTTATTTCAATATAATTGATGTAGAAAAGTTCGCACATAAATTTACATTCCCTGCTCCTGGAAAAACCTGTGGATTTGTTCATGATCATATAGTAAAAGAAATAGGTGAAGATAAACCTATAGTAACTTTAGGACATGGTCCTGATTTTGGTGTTTTCAGAGCTACTGACTGTGTTAATGAAAAATATGGTTTTAATGTAAATGATATTGTAACTACTTTAGCTAATCAAATACCTGCTGCTGGAATTGATGGTGGTGGCCATGAATGTGCAGGTTCTATTAAATATATAGAAGGACTTGGTGAAGAAGTTCTTTTAAGTGTTGCTAAAGAAATTCAACAAATGAAAAATTAATTTTTAGGGTATTTTTTAAATCCCTATTTTTACCCTTTTTTGTTTTTTTTTAAAGATTTATTCTCTTTTAATTTTTATTTTATTTTATTCATTTTTTTTATCAGTTTATAGTTTTTTAAATTCTTTTTTTAATAAAATTATTAAATTACTTCAAAATTAAAAAGGAAAGTTTATATTACTTTAAGTTTATAAATAAATGTA
>JAKSUH010000047.1 GCA_024413395.1 archaeon | reverse complement strand
GCACCCGATTTTACAAAACCACTTTCATCGTCGAGTAATTTTGTTAATGGTTCAATAGCTCTTTCATCTTTAAGATTACCTAAACACCAAGCAGCTGCTCCTCTAACTTTCCAATCTTCATCATCTAAAAGATTAATTAAAGGATCTACTGCACTTTGAATACGGCTTAATGTAGTAGAAGCTTCTCTTCTAACTAATTTGTTATTATCCCTTAAAAGTTCAATTAATGGTTCAACAATTTCATCCCCACCAATTCTAGATAAAACTTTAACAGCATTAATTCTAATGTTTTTCTTTCTGCTTTTTAAAGCTTCGATTAAAGGGTCAATAGCTTCTTCAGCTTTCATCTCAAGCATAGCAAGAGCTTCTTCAACTTCAAATTCATCTGAATTATTTAATTGTTCAATTAATTCTTCGATAGTTTTTTCCATTTGATAAACCCTCATTAATATAAATTATTAATAATTGTTTAATATAATACATAATATAAACATCAATATATAAATATATTTCGATATGATACGAACATTAATTAAAAAATTTTAAGTGATAAAATGTATGAAATTGCAATAATTGAAGGCGATGGAATAGGTAAAGAAGTAATAGCTGCTGGAAAATATTTATTAGAAGAATTAGACATTGATTTTAATTTTAAATATGCAGAAGCAGGTTATGACTGCTTTTTAAAAAATGGAACAGTTCTCCCAGAAGAAACTATAAAAATAGCTAAAGAATCAGATGCAATTCTTTTTGGAGCAGTTACTTCAACTCCTGGACAACCTAGTACTATCTTAAATTTAAGACAAGCACTAAATGTTTATGCAAATTTAAGACCAGTAAAATCATTTGCAGGTGTAGAGAGTATAAAACCAGATATTGATTTTTTAATTGTTCGTGAAAATACCGAAGGTCTTTACAGTGAAACAGAATATGAAAAAGAAGGAAAATTTATAGCTGAAAGACATATAACAAAAGAAGCTTGTGAAAGAATAGCTAGAGTCGCTTTTGAAGAATGTAAAAAGAAAAATAAATCAAAAGTAACCTGTGTACACAAAGCTAACATTATGAAATTAACAGATAATGTTTTTAAAGATTCTTTTTACAAAGTTGCTAGTGAGTATCCTGAGATTGAAACTGAAGATTATTATGTTGATGCAGCTGCAATGTATCTTATAACAAAACCTGAAACATTTGATGTAATCGTTACTACAAATTTATTTGGAGATATATTATCTGATGAAGGAACAGGACTTGTTGGAGGATTGGGACTTGCACCTTCAGGAAATATTGGAGAAGAATATGGATTATTTGAACCAGTACATGGATCCGCTCCAGATATTGCAGGTCAAAACATAGCCAATCCTTGTTCTATGATTCTTACAGTCGCTATGATGTTAGATTATTTAAATGAAAGTGAAACTGCTGATAAAATTAAAATTGCAGTTGAAAATGTTCTTAAAAAAGGAAAAATAGTAACTCCAGATTTAGGAGGTTCTGCTAGTACAATGGAAATGGCAGAAGCTATAGTGGATGAATTAAAAGGAGGAATCTGATTGCTTAATATTACTACATTCTTTGATGCAAATGCAAGTAGGTTAGATAAAGAGGTCTTATATTGTCCTGAAAGAAATATAAAATACAATTCAAAAGACATATTATCAATAATTTCTGAAATTGGAAGGAATTTGAAAGATAGAGGAATTGAAAAAGGAACAAGAGTTTTAATCTATTTAAATAACTCACCAGAATATTTATTTTCTTTATTAGGTATTTGGAGAATAGGTGCTATTGCAATTCCTACAAATAGGATTTATACTGCAAATGAGTTAAAATACATGGTTGATGATTCAGAAGCAGAATTAATAATTACAGATAAAGATGCTCAAGAAATTGTTGAAGAAATAGGTATTAACAGTTATATTATTGAAAACGTTGATTCTTATAAAGATAAAGAAGTTTTACCTGCTGAAACAACGAATTGGGACGATATATGTCAATTACAATACACTTCAGGTACAACTGGAAAACCTAAAGGTTCTATGCTTACTCATGGAAATTGGTTTAGTGCAATTCATAATGAAACAGATGTTTTAACATTAAAAGAAGATGATGTATTTTTAGGAATTTATCCCATGGCTCATGTAGGTATTTCATGGGCTATTTCCGCTTTAAGAGCAGGAACTACCTATATTATGATGACACAGTATAATCTTGACGATTATCTTAGATTATGTGAAGAAGAAAAAGTTACAATATTAACTGGAATGCCACCAGTTATACATAGTTTAACTACTTTAGAAGAAAATGTTTCAACAAAACTTAAAACAGTTAGAGAAATTATTAGTGGAGGAGGACCATTACATAGAAAAATATGGAAACAATTCCACGAAACATACCAAATTCCAATTATTAATGCTTACGGATTATCTGAAACAATTGTAATTGGTACAGGAACTGTTATTAGACCTGAAGATTATAAAACATCAGATAGATTCGAAAGTGTAGGTCATCCAGTATGTTTCTCTGAAGTTAAAATTGTTAATCCTGAAGATTATACCGAAAAACTCCCACGATATGAAAATGGAGAGATTGCACTAAGAGGTCCTGCAATAGCTAAAGGTTATTGGAAAAAAGAAAAAGCTACAGAAGAAACATTTTTAAAAGATGGATGGTTCTTAACAGGAGATATTGGATATTTAGATGATGATAATCGTTTATTCATTACTGATCGTAAAAAAGATATGATTGTAATGAGTGGATGGAAAATCTATCCAACAGAAGTAGAAGAAACTTTAATTAAATACCCTGCAGTTGAAGAGATAGCTATATTTAGTATTGGAGATTGTCATAGAGGAGAATTACCTGTAGCAGCTGTTGTTTGGAAAAATGAAGAAGACATTGAAGGTCTTTTAGAATTTGCAAAAGATCAACTTTCAAGATATAAAGTTCCTAAAAAAGTATTTAGTTTAGATGAACTTCCAAGAGTAAATGGTTGGAAATTACTTAGAAGAAAATTAAAAGAAATGTATAATAACGAATAAAAGTGATTAATATAATTAATATAATTAATATGATTAATAAAGAAATATGGAATGAATGTGTTGAGTTTCATGGTCATGAATGTCCTGGACTTGCAATAGGTTATAGAGCAGCATTATATGTACAAGAATTATTAAAAATTGATTTTTCACAAGATGAAGAAATTGTATGTATAAGTGAAAATGATTCTTGTAGTATTGATGCTATACAAGTTATTACAGGATGTACTGCAGGAAAAGGTAATTTAAAATTCCATATGACTGGTAAACATGCTTATTCATTTTATAATGCTAAGCATCCACCAACGGTTTCGTTGAAACCTTCTGGCTGGTAAACATGCTTATTCATTTTATAATAGAAAAAATAATTCTAGTATAAGAATAGTTCTTAAAAAAATTAGTAGAGAAATGAGTCGTGAAGAAACTTTTAAATATGTTCATAATGCAAAAATAGAAGATTTATTTGATGTTAAAGAACCTAATTTAGAAGTTCCTGAAAAAGCTTTAATTTATGGCGATGAAACTTGCTCATGTTGTGGAGAAGAAACAGCTGAAGCATTTATAAGAATGAAAGAAGGAAAACCCTATTGTATAGATTGCTTAGAAAAAATTAAAAATTAAGCATATCCAGACCATTTTTTAAGATAAGGAATTTTGCTTATTACTAGTACCATTAGCCAAGATAAGATAAATACTGCGAAAACAGAAGTTATTCCTAAAATAGCAGCTTGAGAGCTAGTTAAATGAAATTGAATAAATACAATATCTAAAATTGTGAAAATAATTAAATCTTGAGCAAAATACATCCCATAACTAGAACGACTTACTGATAATGAGAATTTAGTCCAATATTTATTATTTACAATACTATCAAATAAATTTGATCTGTTTGAAGCTTTAACTAATAAAAATAAAGCACTTGCATGAACTATATCAAAATACTGAAATTAAGATTACTTACTAGGAATAACTCTTTATTAGTTAAAGTAAATGGCATTACTAAATATGCATTAGGAATACTAAGGACTTTTATAATAGATAATATCACAAATACTAAGAAAGTAATTAAAATCATTTTATTATTAGAAATATTAAACTCTTTATTTGCAAGATAATAACCTATTATTAATAAGCCACTGGCCCTAAAAAGAATCTTAAATCAAAATAAGTGTACATTTTAAGAGTTGTGAGTATTTGGAATAAAATTGAAGCAAATATTGCAATAATAATAAAATATTCTGCTCCTTCTAAACCTTTGTTTACAATGAACTCATTTATTACAGGTATAGCTAAATAAATACCTAACATCAACCAACAATACCAAGGAGTAGCAAATATACTAAATTTATAGACTGCTCCCATTGTCCAGTTAATATTTCAGTAATAATAACTAAAATTTGCCAAAATATTAAAGGTAAAAGTAGACGAATATATTTTCTTTTAATGAAGTCTTTAAATTCATATTCACGATTTAATAAAAGTGCACCAGTAACCATTAAGAAAACAGGAACTGCAAAACGTACTATTTCTTGATAAGAATAAATAGGAACTCCACCAAATGAGTAAGGCATGAGTAAAATACCTATATGAATACCTATTACTCCAAATAGCAAGGGTTTTTAAATCATCAATATATTTAAGACGTTTAGTATCCATCAATTAATTTAAGAGTTAATTTAATATAAATAATTTAAGTTAAAATAAAAAAAGAAAGGAAGATTATTTGTAGATCATAGTTCCAATACCTTCAGTTGTAAAAACTTCAAGTAAAAGAGAATGTTCTTTTCTTCCATCAATAATATGAGCAGATTGAACACCATTTTCAATAGCTGTAACACATGTTTCAATCTTAGGAATCATTCCACCAGTAATTACTCCTTCTTCAATTAATTTAGGAATTTCATCTAATTTAATTTTTTGAATTAAAGAGTTAGGGTCTTTAGGGTCTCTTAAAACACCAGGAACATCTGTTAATATAATTAATTTTTCTGCATTAATTTCACTAGCTATTTCACCAGCAACAATATCTGCATTTAAATTTAAAGTAGTTCCATCTTCTCTAACTCCTATAGGAGAAATAACTGGAATAAGATCATTATCTGTGTACATTTCAAGAAGACCAGCATTAATACTTTTAACTTCACCAACTAAACCTAAATCAATGAGTTCTTCTTCACCAGTTTCATCATCTTTGACTTTGTTAGCTGCTTTTTTAGTAGCTCTAATTAAACAAGCATCTTTTCCTGAAACTCCAACACCTTTTCCATCATGTAAACATATTTGAGAAACAATATTAGTGCTAATTTTACCAACTAAAACCATTTTAATAATTTCTATGGTCTCTTCATCAGTTACTCTTAATCCTTTAATAAATTTAGGTTCTTTACCCATTTTATCCATAGCACGGGTAATTTCAGGACCTCCTCCATGAACTACAAGAGGATCCATACCTACATATTTTAAAAGCACTGTGTCTCTAGCTGTGGAAGCCATAGCTGCTTCATCAATCATTGCATGACCACCATATTTAATCATAATTTTTTTATGATGAAACTCTTTAATATATGGAAGAGCTTCGATTAACATATTTACATCTTTCATTATATCACTTATTTATTCCATTTTAAAACAGTTTTACCGAATCCGTTAATTGAATCTTTGTCAAATGCTGATTTTAAATCATCAACAGAACTTACATCAATAACATCAGCAACTAATTTTTCTAAATATTTAAATATTGATTGATTATCGTTAATTAAATTTATAACTCCTTCGAAATCTTCTCTTTCTGATCTACTAATTCCTGTTAAAGTTAAACCTTTTTCTAAAACTAATCTAGTATTAATTGGAACTGGATATTCACTAACTCCAAGTAACATAATAGAACCTTGTGGATTAATAATATCTATAATTTGATTAATAGCTGATTGTGATGCTTGAGAACCTACACATTCAAATGCATGATCAACAGTTAATCTATCTGGAACTTTATTAGTTTTGTATACATTATCAACAAAAGAAAACATATTTAAATTTTCAAAGTGTTTACCAAATACACATATTTCACTATCAGGATACATATAAGTTAATAAAAGAGCAGTAAGGTAACCAACAGCACCATCTCCCCAAACTCCAATCCTGTTTTTTCGAGAAATTGATATATTTTCAAAGCTACATATAGCTTGATATGTTACAGAAATTAATTCGATGAATGAAGATAGCATTAAATTAAAACTATCAGGTATTTTAATTAACCTATCACTTTTCAAAGTAATTAAATCACATGTATATCCATCGAAACCACTGCCTCTAAATTTAGAACTTGGAAGATAATTTGCTTTGATAATTTTATCATCTTCAGTTGGTGTATTTGGAATCATTACAACATTATCACCAACTTCAAAGGTTCCAGTATTATCTTTAACAATCTTACTTATACCTTCATGAATTAATGCCATAGGTAATTTGCTATCTAAAACTTCAGTTGACCTTGTTCCTTGATAGTAACGTTGATCAGCTTTACAAATTGATAAATAAGTAGGTCTAACAATAACATCCTTATTAATATCAATTTCAGAATAAACTTCCTCAAACATTTTAGGAGCAGTTAATCTATAGATAACATTAATCATTTTTACTTCCTTCTAAAATAGTATTAGCTAATTTCAAATCATATGGATAGGTTATTTTAATATTTGTAGCTTCACCGTCAACTAAAACAACTTTTTCATCTTTCAATACAAAGATTTTAGCTGCATCAGTGAGAATAGCTTTTTCTTCATCAGATAATTTATTAATTAATGAATATAATTTATTGATTTTAAATGATTGTGGAGTTTGACCTTGATAACATTCAGATCTAATTGGAATTGAACTAATAGCTATTCCATCTTTACTTTTAACAATAGTATCTGTTGCTGGAATAAGAGTATCACAAGCTCCAAATTCTTTTGCAGCAAGAATATTATCTTGTATAATTTTATAAGTTACAAAAGGACGAACAGCATCATGAGTTAATATAATAGAATCATCATCTATTTCAAAATTCTCTTTAATATAATTAATACTGTTTAAAATAGTATCATTTCTAGTAGCTCCACCTTCAATAACTACTATTTTATCATTATCCTTAAGATATTTATAAATTAAATCTTTAGTATGTTTTAAAAAACTTTTAGGAGTTAAAACAATTATTTTTTCTAATTCATCTATAATAGCGAATTTCTCAATTGTATGAATTAAAACAGGCTTTTCACCAAGCATTAAAAATTGTTTTGGCATGTCTGCATTCCCCATACGGGAACCAATGCCTCCTGCTAAAATTGCTGCAAAAATCATTTAAATCATCTAATTATTATTACAATATCTATATTTGATAAATCTAATATTTAAAAAAAGCTATTTATTGAATTTTTATAAAATTTTAATTTCGAAAAATAAGAATAGATAAAAAGAGTTAAAAAAGAAAAAGAATTATTTTTTCCAAGTTTGTTTTACTCCTCTTCCTCTTTTACTACCATGTTTGGTATAACTTCTTTTTTGTCTAGTTCTTTTATTAGTTCCTTTAACTTTTGCCATTATAATTCCTCTTAAATTTAATTATTTAATAAATATAAAACTTGAAAAAACAATTAAAATTGAATTTTCAAATGAAAAATCATGAGATTTTCAACAATAATATAATTTTTAACATATTATTATATAAATATTTTTATTATTTAGACTAATTCTAATATTTTAGGACTAATTAGAAATTTTATGTTTATTAGATAAATAACTTAATAATAAAGTGAATACTAGGATAAATAATATTACACCAACATAACATAGTAAAGAAACAATATTTGAAGTAGCAAATAAATCATAAACCCCATAAATAACTAAAATTGACAAAAATATTGGAATTATGTATTTAACAAATAATTTTATCCAAGAAGTATTTAATTTTGAATTTTTATTTATAAAACCTATTATTTGATCTACATTATAAAAATGTGCAAATATAATACATTGAGAAATGACAAGCCCCATTATAAGAATATTATTTAATAAGAAATCAACATTTACAATTAATGTATTTCCTAATCTTGATGCAGATAAAATAGAAATAATAATACTAATAATAGCAACAATACTAACAACTTTTTTCTAGTCCTATCGAATTCAACAGATAAAGAATCAATTAAAGGTTCTAACACCCCAATAATTGTAGATATTTCTATAAGAACAATACTAAAGAAGAATATTGGACCTATAACCCTTCCAATAGGACCTAAAATATTAAATATAGTAGGTAATGCAACAAATACTAATCCAGTACCTTGAGTAATTAAAAAATCAAAAGGAATACCTGAAGAATAAGACATAAATCCTAAAATTGAAAATATACCAATAGCATTAACGATTTCAAATCCACAATTAGCAATAATAATTGAAAGAGTAGTAATTGGCAAATCCTCTTCATCAGCCAAATGACTACCATATGTCATATTAAGAGTATAACCCAAAGATAAAGTGAAAATTACTTGACTAAATGCAACTAACCAAATATTTAAATCACCTAAAATACTCCAATTAGGACTGAAAACCCTCATATAACCAATATAAGCACCGGGCAATGTAAGTTCATAAATGACAAGTACTACACATAGTATAAGGAATAATGGAACAAAAACCCTACAAAATTTACCAATTCCATCATTAATGTTTCTAGATAAAATAATCCAAATAATAACCCATATTGTAATAATTCCAATTAAAATAAATAGAACAATCTGAAAAATACCACTAAGAGAGGTTGTAGACTGTAGAAATACATTATTAAAAAAGAAATCAGGACTTGAACCCCATCCATTAAATAGACTTAAAATAAAATAATCGAGATTCCAACCTATAAGAACAGAATAAAAAAATAGCATAGAAAGCCATTATACCAAGAGTTATCCAAGCTATAGTTTTAAAAGAACCTTTAACAGAATTATAAAAATTAACAACAGGTTTTTTAAAATTAGAACCAATAGAGTATTCAAATAATAAAAAAGGAAATCCTACAATTATAATCGCTATGGTATAAGGAATCATAAAGTTCCTTGACCATCAGTATAAAATAAATAAGGAAATCTCCAAATATTTCCAAGACCAACAGCTAATCCAATAGCTGCCATTAAAAATACAAATTTACTATTCCACTCTACACGTTCAGACATATTATTCCTCTTATAAGATAATTAATCTATATACTAATTAAAATTTTAATTTAATACTATTTAAATATTA
>JAKSUH010000046.1 GCA_024413395.1 archaeon | reverse complement strand
CTTTAGCTAAGTAGTGTTGTGCTAAGTCATCAATACCTTTTTGTGCGAATAAAACATTAGCTCCAGAATCAGCAATTTTGTTAACCATTTCTTTAACCATGTTTTCTTCTTGTTCAATGAAAGCTTGCATTTGAGCAGGGTCAGTGATTCTGATTTCTGCATCAACTTCAGTTTCTTTTACTTCAAGAGGAGTATTGATTAATGCAATTTTAGCATCAGTGAGTTCAGAAGGCATTCCAGGGTGTACTCTTTCTTTGTCTACGATTACACCTTCAACTAAGGAAGATTCTTCTACAACAGCACCGTCTTTTTTCTCGATTTTAATTTGATCAGCATCAACATATCCATCTTCTGCAACTTTTTCTACAGCGTCAACAATTAAGTTAGCTAATGGTTCACGAGCTTTTTCAGTTCCTTTACCAGTCATAGCAGTCACAGCTACTTTCATTAAGATATCTCTGTCTACTTCGTTAATTGAGATTTCGTCTAAGATTTCTTGAGCTTTTTCTGCTGCTTGTCTGTAACCCATAGCTACAATAGTTGGATGAATATCTAAGTCTAATAATGATTCGGATTTTTTGAGTAATTCACCAGCGATGATTACTGCAGTAGTAGTTCCGTCTCCTACTTCATCTTCTTGGGTTTTTGCTACTTCTACGAGCATTTTAGCTGCAGGATGTTCAATGTCCATTTCTTTTAAGATTGTTACACCATCATTGGTTACAACAATGTCTCCGAGACCGTCAACTAACATTTTGTCCATACCTTTAGGACCTAAAGTAGTTCTAACGGTTTCTGCGAGGACTTTACCTGCTAATATATTTGTTCTTTGTGCGTCTCTACCGAGTAACCTGTTGGTTCCTTCTGGTAAGACGAAGATAGGTTGTCCACCTTGTGCCATTAAAATCACCTTTAATTTTTGTTTATAAAATAAATCAGAATGAAATAGAAAAATATTGAAATTTTTTTATATCTCACATAACATTCTAAATAGTAATGAGTTTAAGGTTATATAAATACTTTATGGTTAAAAAATAGTATTTTAATTACTTATACTATTTAATAAAAATAATACCATATTGTGCTTTAATTAAGATAAAACAGATTTAAAATAAAAATAACTTTTTGTCATATAAATACTTTTTCATTCACAGAACTGACTTTGGAGTAGACAAAAGATACAGGAAAAATTGCTCAAGAAAAAGTATCATAAAAATAGATAGAAAGATAAGAGAATAATGATAGTTTAACTCAAAAACAAAAATATAAAAATTATTATAGCAACTATGCATTAATTTGATAGCTGTGAAAAAAATATAAAAAAGTATTTTGTATGATATTGAAGTGAAAAAATATAATCAAATAAAAATTATAAAAAATTTGATGTAAAAAGAGATACAGTTAGATAGAAAAGGAAAAATAAAAATTAAGGGAAAGGATGAAAAAATTATTTTCTATCTAACCTGAAAGGAGGGATTTTTTCAGGTGTGTTAAATGATTGGACATCAGATTGTAAATCAGTGAAAAATTCATTGATTTCTTCTAATCTTTTGATTTTTTCATCTTTACGAGAAAGTTCTTGTTGTAAATTGAAATAATCTTCTTTGGAAATAAATTGTTGTTTTATAAGATGAATTTCATTATTTTTCATAATGATTTCTTTAGTTTTATCGTCTAACTCTCTTTTGAGATCAATTATTTGTTGTTTACTTTGAGCATCTTTTTCTAACTTAATCATTTCGATTTTGTATTCATCGATAGTTCTAGCAAGAGTTGAAATTTGTGCATCTTTTTCAGCTAATCCTTTATAAGCTTCATTTAACCTATTATTAACTTCAGCTAACTCTTCTCTTTTGTAAGTCATTAACTGTTCAGCAAAATATTCTTTAATCTCATCAAGAGATTTTGTAATGTAATCTAATTCGTAAATTTTATTTTCTTGGTTTTTTATGATAGCGTCTTTATCTTCGACTTGTTTAGTTAAAAGACCGATTTCTTCTTCAGAACGATATTTAAGAATTGAAAGTTCATTTTCTTTTTCAATAATAAGATTTTCTAATTCAATAATCCTTTCATCAGAATTTGCCTTAAATCTTTGAATTTGAAGCTCAGTTAAGTTTAATTTAAGTTTATTAAGCTCTAATAAACAAGACCGAATCAATGATTGTAAAGTATCTGTTTGAACTTCTGCACCTAATTGCATATTATCCCTTAATTTTCATGTTTTTATTATCAAAATTATCCCAATATTAGATTTGATATTGATAAAATTTTACAATTTTTAAATCGATAATCTAAATTTTTTAATAATATCTACAATATAATATAACATTACTACTATTTAAATTAAACCCTAAAATTAAGTATTACATTAAAAGAAAAAGAAATAATAAACAGATGGAAATTTAATCGAAAATTAAAAAATAAAAAAATAAAAAAATAAAATGATAAAATTAAAGTATTTTATCATTAATAAGTTCTGCATTTAATACAGATGCTCCAGCAGCACCACGAATAGTGTTATGACCTACTAAAACATATTTAAAACTTTTATCAAAAGCTTGGTCTTTTCTAAGTCTTCCAACACTAACAGACATACCATTACCCGCATTTCTATCCATACGTGGTTGTGGACGGTAATCTTCATCTTTGATTATTACTGGATTTTCAGGAGCTGAAAATAAATTTAATTCTTGAGGCAATGCTTTGAAATTTGCCATTTTATTTTTAATATCTTCAAGTTCAAAATCATCTTCAAGTTCAATAAATACTGCCTCAGTATGACCATCAATAACAGGAACCCTATGACATGATGCACTAAGTTTGAAATTTGCATCAGTTACTTTCTCACCATCATAATTCCCTAAGAGATGTAAAGTTTCGGACTCCATTTTTTCTTCTTCAGAACCAATATACGGAACAAGATTATCAACAATAGCCATAGAAGGAACTCCATTATAACCAGCACCAGATATAGCTTGCATAGTTGATACTCTAATTGATTTAATATCAAAATTATCAGCAATTGGTTTTAAAGATAAAGTTAAAGCAATAGTAGAACAATTAGGATTAGTTACAATGAATCCATCCCAATTATTTTCCTTTTGTTGAGCATCAATCATGTCTAAGTACTCAGGATTAACTTCTGGAATAACTAAAGGAATATTTTTCTTCATTCTCATAGCACTAGCATTACTAGCTACTACATAATCTTTTGCAAATTCTTTTTCAACTTTTGCTGCAAATTCAGTTGGTAAAGAAGAAAATACAATATCTACATCATTAGACATTGCTTCTGGAGTAGTATCACAGACTACAATATCTTTAACTTCTTCAGGCATAGCATCATTAAGATACCAAGTAGTAGCATCTTCATATCTTTTACCTGCAGATCTTGAAGACGCTGCTAAAGTAGTAAGTTCAAAATCTGGATGATTACTTAATAATTGTATGAATCTTTGTCCAACCATACCAGTTGCACCAAGTACACCTACTTTTACCATAAATATCACCTATTCTAATCCTAAAACATCATTCATATTACTGACAGTTCCTGGTTGAGCATTTCCAACATATCGAATAGCTCTAATTACTCCTGCAATAAATACTTCTCTTGTATGTGCTCTGTGAGTAATTTCTAACCTTTCACCATCACCAACAAACATTACAGTATGATCACCAACAATGTCTCCTCCACGGATAGCATGTACACCAATTTCCTCTTTGGTTCTTTTTCCAACTAATCCTTCTCTTCCGTAAACACCAACTTCTTGAGAATTACGTTCAAGAGCTTCAGCTACAACTTCAAATGCAGTTACAGCGGTTCCAGAAGGAGCATCTTTCTTTTGATTGTGGTGAGCTTCAATAATTTCTATATCAAAAGCATTTAATATTGGTGCTAATTTTTTAAGAGTATTGAAAAATACATTTACACCAATAGCCATATTTGAAGAGATTACTGCTTTGACATTATTTTTCTTAATATTTTCATAATTACGTTCCATTTGTTCTTCATCCATACCTGTGGTTCCAACAACTAAATTAACACCACAAGCAGAAGCTCTTTCGATAGTTTCAACAGCAGCAAAAGCAATAGTGAAATCAACTAAAACATCTGCTTCTGATTCTTTTAAAACTTTTTCAAGATTTTCTGAACCAGTAAATTCAACACCAATAGGACCTATTCCAGCTTTTATACCAGCATCTTCACCTGCAAGAGGAGTATTTGGCATTTCAATAGCTGCAACAACTTCCATATCATCTTGTTCAGATATTTTTCTAATGATACCAAAGCCCATTCTACCTGCAGCTCCAGTAACTGCAACTTTAATCATATTATCACCTTAAATAATATTTGAATCTTTTAATGCTTGTTTAAGTACTTCTAAATTTTCATCTAACATTGGTGCAAGAGGTTCTCTTAAAGGACCTGAAGGAAGACCCATTAACCCCATAGCAGTTTTAGCAGGAACAGGATTAGTTTCAATGAAAAGTGCTTTGATTAAATCAACCATTTCATAATGATATTTTAAAGCACCTTCATAATCACCATTTAACATACTATCTACCATTAAAACCATTCTTGTAGGATCTACATTAGCTGATGCTGAAATAACACCAGTTCCTCCAAGAGCCATAATAGGTAAAGTTAAACCATCTTCACCAGAAAGAATATTGAAATCATCTTCTAATCCTTCTTTTTGAAGTAATCTGTAGATAGTTGAAACTTTTTCAACACTACCACTTGCTTCTTTAATTGCATCAATACCATCGATTTTTGCAAGTTCAATAACTGTTTCTGGCTCAATATTTAATCCAGTACGTGATGGGACACAATAAGCTATAATTGGAATATCAGTAGTGTCTGCTAAGGTTCCATAATGTTTAATTAAAGCATGTTGTTGTGGTTTGTTGTAATAAGGAGTAATTACTAAAGCAGCATCTGCTCCAGCATCATCAGCATATTTAGTTAAATTAATAGCTTCTTCTGTAGAATTACTTCCAGACCCAGCGAGGGTTTCAACCCTACCATCAACTTCATCAATTAAAATATCTACAACTTTAGAATGTTCTTCATGAGTCATAGTAGCAGACTCACCAGTGGTTCCTGCAGCAACTAAACCATTAACACCCTTTTCAATTAAAAAATTAATATTTGATCTAAATCCTTCTTCATCAATTTCTTTTTTCTCCGTGAATGGAGTCACCATTGCTACATATGTTCCTTCAAATTTCATTTTTATAACCTCTTTTATTAGAATAATTCTTTAAGTAATGCATGTGTATTTTTTCCGTCAGTCCAATCAACATAAACAACAACAGCTGTTTGTGATGATGCAATTTCGATTATATTAATATTATTTTCTCTAAGTGGTCCTGTAATATCAGAAATGATTCCAGGTGTGTCGACAAAATCAGGATCTACTAAAAATATCATAGCTACATCTTTACTTAATGAAAGAGAGCTTAAGAAATCATTTTCAATAACACAGTCATGCAATAAAGGATAAGCCTTCTCTGCATCCTTCTTATCAATGAATGCTGTAATAGAGTTCTGACCAGCTGAAATTCCTAAAATATTAATGTCAGCATCTCCTAAAACAGTAGTTACTAATCCAAGAAGTCCAGATTGTTTAAGCATTCCACATCCAACTAATGAAAATTGTGCAATTGGATTAGGATATAATGATGCATATTTTAAATCTTGACCTTCAGAAGGACCAGTGATAGCAGTTCCAGGTTCTTCTAAATCACCTTTTTCAAAAGAGATGATTTTAGCTTTAATACGTGAATCTTTATATTTTAAAGCATGTGGATGTAAAACTTGTGCTCCATGAGTAGCTAAATCTCTCATTTCTTCAACAGAAATTTCATCTAACTTTTCTGCTCCTTCAATTTTATTAGGATTAGTACTCATAACACCATCTACATCAGTGACAATAATTACTTCATCAGCATCTAAACAATGCCCTAAAAGGAAAGCAGTGACATCACTTCCACCTCTTCCTAAAGTAGTTACTTCGCCAGCAGGTCCTTGTCCTAAGAATCCACAAACAACAGGAATAATACCTTGATTAAGTAAATCTTGAATTCCTTCAACCTTTTTATTAGTAGATTTGAAATCAATTTTTGCTTCTAAACTATTATCATCAGTTATTACTGGCCAAATTTCATTATATGGATCAATAAAAGCAGATTTTACTCCGAGAGATTCAACTGCAGCAGAGAATAATCTAATACTAGTCATTTCACCCATTGAAATAATATTTGCCTTCTGCTTGTCTGTTAAACTTGTTCCAATAGCTTGATCAGATAATGTAATTAATTCATCTGTAGTCTTGTTTACAGCTGATACTACAACAACTATTTGATTTCCTTTCATATATTCGTTTACAACAGACTTGGCAGCTTTTTTAATTCTCGCCCCATCTCCAATCGAAGTTCCGCCAAATTTGGCTACTAATAATTTCATTTAATACACACCTATTTTAAAATTTTTAAAATTTCGATTTTCTCATATAATAAAATCTTATGGTATATATTTATTATTCTACTAACATATAATGTTTTATATATACATCTCTTAGTTTTCATGTGCAGACTCAAATAAATACAATATTAAAAGGTGATAGAACTATGTACATGGAATATAAAGAAATCTTATAAAAACTCGAAATCTTGGATTATGGTCTTAATATACATGCTGATTCGATAAGAATTTATACAGAATTCAATGATATGAGTTTAGATGCATTATTAAAATAAATTAACAAAATTAAATTCATTATAGTAAATATACACGTATAATTTTTAAGTTTCAATCAGTGCCTCTCAAAATGTTTAAATAATGGATAATAATAAAATTATATTATATAAACTAAATTAATTGAAATATGTATTTTAATATTAATAGTATTAGTGTATTATTTTCAATTAAAACTCTTCCAGTTTCGGATTTGGTTATATAACTGCATTATAATAAGGAGGGTTATTTTAAAATGCAAATACCTTCGTCATTTCAGTAAGTGTAAGTAAATTCTCATTAAATAGAAATCAAATATATAGTTATTATATTAATGTTTTTTGATCATTTAAGCTATTTTATTCCACCAACAAATGTGTTGCCTAATCTTATTGGTTTTATCAGCCGTTTAACAGCACCAACAATGGCATTATTTATTGCAGAAGGATATCATTATACTAGTAATATCAATAAATATATGAAACGATTATTTATATTTGCTGTCATTTCATACATACCATATTGTTTATACCGTACTGCACAGTTATTTCCAATCCAATTGTTCAGTGGAAATACAACTCCTCTTTTTTTCAGAGCTACTGGTGCTATTGTAAATGAACCTTATGTATCTTTATCTTATATCAATTCAACATTAGTAATACATGAAACAAGTGTTATATTTACTTTATTCTTAGGATTAATTGCAATTTATTTATGGGATAGAGTAAACATTTCAAAAATTGCAAAAGTTATAATAACTGGATTCATGATTTGGATATCTGCATTTGCTAATTGGCAATTTTATCTCATATTTATGTGTCTTATCTTTTATTTCTTAAAAGATAATCCTAAAAAAATGTGGATAGCATATTCAATAGTAGGAATATTATATATTTACGGTTACACCATTTGCTAACCCATTTGTTATAAAATTCACATGGAATCTTGTTTTATACAAAATTGGAATTTTTTTAATTCCACCATTTTTCATGTTATATAATGGAGAATCTGGAAAAAAATCAGCTTTCAATAAATGGTTCTTTTATATTTTCTATCCAGGACATTTATTAATTATAGGACTTATACGGTTAGCACTACACATATAAACTATAAAAGGGTAAAAAATATTTTATGGTTTATATCTTTAATTTATTTGAAGATAGTGTACGAATTACCTATAAATTATTATTTTTTTATATGTTTTAAAAATTGTTTTTTTTAGATCTAAAGTATTATACTAAGTATTTTATTAATTCTTAAAAAAATAGTTTTTAGATTTTAAAAAAAATAAGAAGATAAGGGATTGAAATAAAAATAATCCCTTTTATATGTTTTTAATTTAAACCAATTTTATACGATGGTTATTTTACTTGTTGTAGTTACAAATGTACGTGCATTTGCAGTTACTATGTATTCACCTGGATACAAATTAATTGGTAAATATGCATCACCATTTGCATCAGTTACAACATCATAGACTACTCCGTTTACTGTTAAATGGATTGTTTCATTAACCCATGGAGTATCTTCGGACTTGATAAATTTAACTGAGTACTTAGTTCCATCTTGGTACTTCATAGTAAAATCTTTTGCAATTAAAGCAGGTAACACAGTAATCTTATTAAAGACCATACAATCGTTATAAATCGCAGTTATAATGTATCCACCGAGATATAAATTAATTGGTAAAGAAGCATTACCATTCTTATCAACTACAACATCATATAAAACACCGTTGATATTAAAGGTCACAACAGCACCAGGAACAACATTACCTTCAGTATCTAAAGAAGTAACACTGTAAGCAGAACCATTCTTACAATACATAGTTAAATCACTATTATTAGTGAGAACTGATTTAACAACAACAGTATTATTTACAGATTCATCAGTTATAGGATTAGTAATAGTAATAATGTATTCACCAGGATACAAGTTAATTGGTAAACCAGGAAGACCTTGCTCATTAGTTTTAACATAATATGTTACACCATTAATAATGAAAGCAGCATCTACACCCTCAGCAGGAGCACTTTCCTTATTGAAAAGAACTGCTACAAAATCAGAACCATCACCATAATACTTAGTTAAATTCCAAGCAATAATACCATTAGTATAGATAGCACCTTCTAATACTTCTAAATTAGTAACAGAATCCACTTTACCAGTAACATTTTTAATACCATCAAAATCAACTTTAAATTCAGCCCAATAAGTACCATTACCACAATCATTAGCTATTAAAGGAGCATAACCCTCAACAATAATATTTACCGGAGCATTAACAACATATAATCCACCAGCCATTAAATCAGCAGTAAGATTAACAGTTTCATTAACATCAGTTATTAAAAAACCATTACCTAAAACAACAAGAGTTGAATTAAATACATTTCTTATTAAATATAACTTGTTTATCATTAACAACACAATCATTTATAGAAAGAGTACTAGAATATTCTAAATAAATAGCAGGTCCAGATTTAGCAGTGTTATCAGTAAAAATACTATTAGATACCAATTCCTTAGAACTAGATAACATAATTGCAGCACCTTTATCTGCTTGGTTATTTGTAAAATTACAATCATCTACAATATTATTAAATAAGTTATTCTCGAAATAAACAGCTCCACCTTCATCTGCATAGTTACCAATAAAATTACAATCTTCAATAGTGTTATTTGATGAAGAATAAACATAGATTGCACCACCACCACCACTTGCATGGTTACCTATGAAAGTACAATTCATTAATGTGTTATTAGTAGAATT
>JAKSUH010000045.1 GCA_024413395.1 archaeon | reverse complement strand
GGTGAAAAAATCACCGGTTTTGGAAAGATTTCAGTAACCTGCTTCTAAATATTACTAATAAAATTAATATAATACCAATAATCGTTTGGATACTACCCAGAATATTGAGAATTAATGAATCTACAGGTAATCCCCATGAAGGAGAAGTTCTATCTCCAGTTAATGGAGTATAATAAACACCAACAGCTTTAACTCCAGGTTTTACATTGATATCTTTAGGTTCAACATAATTAACCCCAACTAAAAGCCCACTGTTAATAGCTTTGTTAATAGCTTCTGCAATTGCACTTGAATCATATCCATCTTTAGTAACTGCTGATTTAACAATTTCTGAGGTAGTAGCTTGTAAACCTTGACGATTACAACCATAAGTTGAAACACTAACAGTATTTTGTGAAACAGTAATAGTATTTTCTAGAGCTTCATAAGCATAAAGTTCTCTTAGCTCTCCACCACAGATTGGACAGTGCTGGTAAGTTGATGCTGCATTTCCACCTGTTGCCCATCCACATTCTTTACAGGACACAGAATAAATTTCAACCATAGGAAAACCAGTTTCATTAATATCCTGTGGAGTAAACATATCTGAAGTAGAAATACCTGATACTAAATTAACAGCACCTCCACCGTAACCTTCACCAGAATCATTAGCTATTTCACCCATAGTACGAGCTACGATAGTTGTTGAAGGATATCCATCCCTAATCATTCTACCAATGTTTAAAGCGGCTTCTTTACGAACAGACTCTGCAGTACCATATTGAGGGTTACCTTCAGTATTCCTCAAGTGAATAATACCTCCTTTTTGACCAGGCTGCAATACAACAACGCCACTATTATATGGAGTTACAGTAATCGAACCATCAGCATCATTTACAACAATTAAATATGCCTCAAAGTTACCTGAAATCGCAGCACCAATTTCTGGTCCACCTACTACCAGACGAGTACCGTTAAACTGATTAGCTAAGGAAGCAGCGTCTGATACAGAAGCACCATTTGTTAATGCAGCAACCGCAGCTACAATCGCATCTGTCCTTGATTCATAAGTACCAGTACCACCTGAAAGAACAGCAAAGTGATGTTCTTTACTCATCAAAAAGGTTACTTGAAACATGTTAGTAGCATAAGACATACTTCCAGCAGCAGCCCCGTTTGGGTCTTTTCCAGTAGGATCAGTGATAACAATAACGTTACAAGTAGCAGCTACAGTACTCATAGTTAAAAGAAATATTATCAAAGATACAATAAATAATCCTTTATAATTCATTAATTATCACCCACCTGAATTATCTAACTCAACTGAAGAAAAGTCTTCAATAACAGTAACAGTCACAATACCTGTTGACCTATCAACTTGCACATCAGCAACCGATATAGGAGTTAAAGTAGTACCTGGAATTGTAGACATCGTTGCAAATTTCTGAGCCGAACTTATCGCATCTTCAAGAGATACCTCTCTTTTAGAAGTTTTAAGAATATCTCCATAGATTACACTTCCCAACCTTAAACCAGATTGTTTTACGTTAGCTCTAATAATATCAATTGGCACAACATCGTTGCCTTTAATAATGATACCAGAAATAGGTATACCATCATCAATAGTGTCTGTTGATGAAGCATAAGCAACATATGTTATTAAACGACCACAAAGGATCAATATGAATGCCAAAAATAAAATAATTAAAGTATCTCTTCGAATTTTTATAAACATAATTTTCCTCTTCTATAAATTTATTTCAAATGAAATAAAATATACATCTAATATTTTTATACAATATTATATTTAAATTATAGGTTTAGATAATATATTAAGAAACAATAGATATTAAATAAGTTAATTAACAAAGTTGTTATATTAAATATAATTTGGAGAAATAATATGTCTAGTATGAGTAGTGTAGCAGGATTATCTAAATACATTAGAACATTTCCTAAAAAGAAAACTGTCGCATTAATGATTATTATAGAAAGTATAATAGTAGGCATATTATATTTGTTTATTAGCCCATTTTATAATATTCCTTTAACCAATAAACTCATACAAGGTGGAATATTTGGTTTTGCAATTCTAGGAGTAAGTACATTACTAGGTGCTATTATTCAACAATACGAAATCAATTTATTTAATGGGATTAATATTAAACAAAAACATTCACTCCTTTTATCTTTAATTTCAATGAATATAATAGCTATTTTAATAATAATAGGAGCAATATTTTCTTTATTTACTAATGTTGATTACTTATTAAATTCATTGATATTTGGAACAGTACTTTGTTTAGGTTTTAATATATTCATTTTAAAGAGTACTACAAAACTTAAATATGTTGAATCACTAATTAGTGGATTAAATCAACCTATATTAGTTTTCATAATGATTATATTGAGTTTCTTAATTAGAAATATGGAAAATCCAATTACAATACAATTTATCCCATTTATAATAAAAACAATACTAGCTTCAGTAGTATTTATATTAACTATTTATCTTTTTATAAAAATATTAGAAGCACCTATGAAAAAGAATTTAGGAATAAACCTTTTTGATATGCTTAGTTATTTAATATTACATATTAATGAAGATGCTCTTACATTAGAAAAATTATTTGATAAAATGGGTGAATATGTTGATACTGTTGTAAGTTTTATTAGTTTTAAAAATGATAAAGGAATTAAAAGTTTATTTATTAGTCCATATGTACATCCTGGACCATTAGGAGATATTGGAGGTTCAAATATGCCAACAATATTAGCTAATAAATTTAATCATTTTACAATGGTTGTTCATGGTCCATCTACACATGATTTAAATCCGGTTTCTGTAAAAGAAATAGATAAGATTGAAGCTTGTGTTAAAGAAGGATTGAAAGAAATGGAATATTCCTCAAAAGCTACACAATTTATCAGATATTCTGAAAATAAAAGTAAAATAGGAGTTCAATTTTTCAATGAAGGAATGATAATTTTAAGCACTTTTGCACCTGAAGATAGTGATGATATTGAATGTGGTGTTGGTCTTACAATGATGACTCAATCTAAAAGTGTATGTAATGTTAAAGATTCAATTATCGTAGATTGTCATAATTCATTCACTCCAGAAAGTGGAGGAGTATTACCAGGAAATTCTGAAGTATTTGAACTAATTAATTTAATTAACCAAATTAAAAAGAATTCTGAATACGATTCAATTAAAGTAGGAGTTTATTCAAACCCTATGGAAGATCTTAGTTCAAATGAAGGTGTTGGACAAAGTGGTATTAAAATAATGGTCGTTGAAATTGGAAATCAAAGAACAGCTTATGTTTTATTTGATGCAAATAATATGGAAAAAGGATTTAGACAAGAAATCATTGATGCAGTTAAAGATTTAGAAATTGATGAGATTGAAGTAATGACTACAGATACTCATTTTGTAAACACATTATCTAGAGGATATAATCCTATTGGAATAAACAACCGTGAAAAGATAATTGAATATGTTAAAGAAGGAATCAAGTTAGCGATTGATGATTTAGAAGAAGTTGAAGTAGGTACAGGTAGTAAAATTATTAAAAATATTAAGACATTTGGTCCAAATAATTCTACTGAATTAATTTCAACAATCAGTTCCTCAGTTTCAGTTTTAAAAATAATAGCACCAGGTTTACTAATTGCTGCAATAATAGTAATTTACTTTATAGTTTTCTTTATTTAATTAATTAAAAATAATCTCTTTTAAACGATCTTCATCATTAGCGATTTTTGATAGTTTTGATATTGCTGAAACAATATTTTTATGCAAATCTTTTAAATCTAAATTAAATGCATCATTTGCAGATAAATCAAAGCGTATTGTTGCAGATGCACTAGGCATAGAAACAGCAGGAATGGTAATTATACCAGAATCTTTTAATAATATCATTGAAAGTGCATAAGCTAAATCTTTTGAAGATGAATTGACTTTTAATTGTTTTTTTAAATTTTCAGGTGAAATCATAACACTAGTTGAGGATTCTTCGAATAAAATAAAATCATCCTTTAAAAGATTAAATAATTCTTCTTTTCTCAAAAAACCATTTTTAAGATTATCTTCAGTGAAATTCTTTAATCCATTGACCATAGCCAAACAGGTTGGAGATTGTGCTTCTAAACCAAATTGATTAGCTTTAACTTTAATTTTATTAATTAAATCTTCATCACCTGACATTAATCCTCCTCTAGGACCAGGCATGAGTTTATCAGTACTGGTTATTACTAAATCCGCACCTAAATCAATTGCTTTTGGTTGGTTATAAATAACAGTTCTAACTCTTGCTCCTGAAGCATCATCTACAAAAACAGGAATATCTCTACTATGAGCATGTTGAATAACCTTTTTAAAAATAGTTTCATCTATAACTTGATGATCCATTGTAGAACCTGTAATAATAACTAAAGAAGTATTTTCAGGTATATAAAACTCATCAAAATTATCAAATTCTAAATAATTAGCATTGATTAAGTTACAACTTCGTGGAATTGAAGGGTGGGCAGGTAATTTTGAAAGAAAATGAACAACATAACTATCTTTTTCAACTAATGCCAAGATAGTTGCTAAAATACCTGATGAAGTTCTATTCACAGGTAAAACCTTTTGACCACCTAAATGTTCTAATCCAACACTTTGAAGTTCTTGTTCAATAACAGCTGGTCCGATGTATGTTTCTAAAAGATTTAAATCCTCATTTGAAGCAATGAAACCACCAGATAGACCAGTTAAATCATATAAAAAATTACGACCATTATCTTCTATTATTTTACTAATAAAAGATAATGCATTTTCTCTTTTTTTTATTTCATCTAAAGAATTGTTGACTATCATTTAATCAGAGTCGTCAAATTCTAATTTATAATCTTCAAAGAATTCTAAAATAGATTTTAATTGTTTTTCAGTAATATCTACAGAGGTATATTCTTCATCTTCAGGAACTTGATAATAATATTCTGCAAATAAAACTTTACCTTCAGGGTTTGTAAAGATAGTTATTCCATCAGTAAGCTTATCAGGATTTTTATTTTGGAATTCAATTTCAAAAGAAGTACCGAATTTTTCAGAAAATTTTGCTTTTTCTTCAGCATCTTTATTACATTTTCTAATTTTTGTCATTCTTGATTTTAATTTTTTTTCAGCAACTTCATCTAAGTTTCCAGCCATAATTATACACTCCAAATTAAGTTATTAAAAATCATAATAATGTTAAATCTTAACATATATAAAGGTTATTTTTATTTATCATATAAACTGTTTCCATGAGCATCCATAGCAACAATTAATGGACCAAAGTTTTCAACTTTTAAATTCCATATTGCTTCAGGCATACCTAAATCTAGCCAATCAACACTCTCTATTTCTTTAACAGCATCAACATATAAAGCAGCACAGCCACCAGTAGCTACTACATAAAGTGCTTCATTTTTTATTAAGGATTCACGTACTGTATCATCCATTCCTCCTTTACCAATGACTATTTTAGGACCTAAAGCGATTACATCTGCTTGATACGGATTCATTCTCATAGAAGTAGTTGGACCAACAGCAACCATTTCATAGTTATCTTCACCAAGATCTTTTATGATTGGTCCTGCATGGAAAATAGCAGCACCTTTTAAATTTCTTGGTGCTCCTTGTTCTAATATTCTTTTATGAGCTTGATCACGAGCAGTTAATATGTTTCCAGTTAAACTAATAACATCTCCTGCTTTAAGTTTTGTTAAATCTTCCTCTACAGGAACTATAATATTTTTCATTTTTTATCACCTTAAATGATTTTCTTTAAAAGACCTTCTGCAGGGTCCATTCCTTGTGCACCTATTAATAAAATAACATCTTGAGGATTTGCCTTTTCATATGTTTCTGTTAGTGCATCAACTAAATTATCATAATGTAAGTAATCAATTTTATTTTCATCTAAAACTTTAAAGAATATTTCACGTTCTTCATCTTTAACAAAATTCAAATCATTAACAACATCAATTGATGAAGATAATATTAAATTAGTTTTATTATCAATAGCTTCAACTAATGCTTCAACATTTAATTGATTGATTTCTACACCTCTTGAACCTCTTATAGAACATACAACATAAAATTCACCATCTTTTGGAACAAATTTCTTAGTTTCTTTAATTGTTGCTTTAATTCCGTCAGGATTATGTGCGAAATCATCATAAATTAATGGTTTTTCATTTAATTTTGAAAATCTTCTATCTAATGCTTTATATGTTCTAACACCATCTACAATATTTTCCATTGGTATTCCAATAGAAATACAACTAGCTACTGCAGATAAAATATTCTGAATAAAGTGATTAGTATTAAATGGCAAATCATCTATTGTTAAAATAGCCTGATTATCATAAATTATCTCTTGTTTATCAGTATCATAGAATATATTGTTTTTTGATGATTTTAGATTATTCATTGAACAATAAAATGGATGAACATTTTCATCTAAATCTTCAACAACTTTCATGACCAAATTATCATCATGATTTACTACAAGGAAGCCATCATTAATTGAATTAGGCACTTGATAAATTTCATCAAATACTTCTTCTATTGAATTTACTAAACCTATATGGTCCATTGCAATATTTGTAATAACTCCACATATAGGATTAAGTGCATTTGACATCAAGTATGCATGACCTTTCATTAATGCACCTAACCAACCTTGAACTTCTGAAACCTCGATGACTAAATAATCTAAAGGTCCATTATTATTAACTTCATCTACAATTAATTTAGAAACCATAGGATCACATAAAGTATTGAATTCAGAATCAGAATCAGTGTTAGTGAAAACATTAAAGCCAGAATGATTTAAAATATGATAAATTAAATGAGAAGTAGTTGATTTTCCATTAGTACCTGTAATTATAATGCTTTTAGCATCTTTAGCATAGTTTTCATATGCCCAATTTAATGCAAAAGCAGTTGCAAGTTCTATTTTTTCACAAATTATTAAAGGAAAATTTAATTCTTTTGTTTTTTCCTTTGCATCATCAGTTGGATTTAAAGTAATTAAACATGAAATGTTTTTATAAGAAGCTATTTCAATTCCTTTACCATCAATCCAATGTCTAATAACAATATCTCCAGGTTTTGCATCTCCTAAAAAAGTAAATCGACCAATAAAACCTTCTTCATTGTAATATCTAGTTGAACCGATAATTTTACCATTAATAGCAGATGCTAATTCAGTAATATCCATAAAAATCACCGAAAATTAAAATACATAAATTGGAGCAAGTAAACCAATTAAACAGAATAAAGCAGTTACACCCCAATAAGTAAAAACAATTTTAGTTTCACTCCATCCATAAAAACTTAAAGTATGATGTAATGGTTCAGTTGGTAAATTGATTATTCCTGCCCTGTAAATTAAACTTATAACAACAGAAATAATAGGAACTCCTAAAGCAAGAACACCAAAATAAGGTATATCAGTTAAAAGAACTGCTGCAGCATAACCAGTACTTAAAACAAATGATCCAGTATCACCCATAAATATAGAAGCAGGATGTCTGTTGAATACTAAAAATCCAAGACAAATAGCCAATATTATTAAAAATGGAGGAATAACATTCATATTTCCAATCAAATATCCATAAAGACAACAAGAAGCAGAAGCAATAGCTAAAATTCCACTAGCTAAACCATCTAATCCATCAATCAAATTAACACAATTAATACAACCTAAGATAGCTATAACAACGATAGGAATAGCAAATAAACCTAAGTTAAAACCACCAATAGTTGTAACTGCACCAGTAATTGCAAATAAAAGACCTAAAACGATTTGAACCATTATTTTTTCAGTTTCATCAGGCTCGAATTTAATTGGAACTTCACCAATAACTTTTACTAAACCTTGAGTGATAAAATTATCCACTTCTTCTTTTGCTTTTGGTGTTGCAACCCTAACTTCTTCATTAGGTTTAACCTTTAATTTACCTAAAGGAATAATATCTTTTGAAATATTAACAACAATTTTTTGAACTTCTTTGACTTTTAATCCAATTAAATCATCAAGTAAACCAATTATTCCACCAGCAAGCATGATATATGAGAGTAATAAGATTTGAGTATTTTTATAATAGATAGCAATGAGTAATAAAAGAGTAAACAAGAAAGCAATTCCACCCATAGTTGGAGTACCAATTTTATGTCTATGTTCACTTACAATCGGATTATCCCCAATATTTGCTTTTAACAATATACTTTTAACATAATATGTAAAAAGAATTGTTGCAACAAATGTTACTAAAAATAAAAAAATTAAATTGTTATCTAAAATCATTATACCACACTAAAATATCTTAATTTAAATTATATTCTTAACAGTATATAAATTTTAAAATAAATTATATGTGAAGTAAATTAATTGATTCAATTCCTCCACCCATTTGATAAGTTAATTTAACATCAACTAACTCATTAGGTTTTACATCAAATTCATCAAGAGGAATCAATAATGGAGGGTTTGACATAGGAGTTGGGCCAGATACAATATTATCAGTTAATTTAGTTATTGTTGTAATCATCAACCCATTAACTTTATTTATTTTAGAATCTTCTTTAATTTTAAACTGAATTACATCTTCAAAAATCGAATCAATTTCTTTATAAAAATCAATTTCAGAATATTTTATTTTATTTGATAAAACTTCAAATTTAGTGAAAGAATCACCATCATCATAATGAACATAATCCCTTTCCATATTGACAAGCTGAGCATGATTAAAAACAGCTTCTGGAATTAATTTACCTTTTTCTTTAAGAAATTCTCTTGCTTTATTGATTACAGGAACTTGTTCTTCATCAATTAAAGCAGTGTCTAACATCTCACAAATAATCAAATCTGCTTTTTCATTGAAATTAAAATCTAAAACATCAGAATTAACAACCTCAATATTAGCAAAAGGAGTTAAATTTAATTTAGCATAATTATATGCTTTTGAATCCATTTCAATAGATATTACTTTATCAAAATATTCTTGAGCAAAATAAGATAAAATTCCACTACCACAACCTAAATCATATGCTAGTTCTTTTGAATCTAAATTTAAAGTTGAAATAGCTTCATAAAAAATAGATAATCTATCCTTATCTTTTAAAAGATCTAAATGATAAGGAGTAGATTGAAATTTCATATTAATCAATGCACATGAGGATGATCATGGCTATGAGCACGGTTATTTTTACTAAATTCTTCACCATTAGCTGTAGAAGTAAGTTTTACATGTTCTACACCTTTAAGCCTCATCATTTTTTCAGTTAAATCTCTAATTTGATTAACATCCCCATCAACTACAATAATTTCCATACAATAAACATCAGTCATGTGAATGTGCATACTAGCTGTAATTTGATCTCTAAAAGAATGTTGAACATCTGCTAAGCTTTCCATAACTCCATTGAAATGATAATCATAGATAACAGTAATTATTCCTATTCTGTTACCTTCCATTTCATTCATCCATTGGTATCTTACAATATAATCTTGAAGTGCATCTCTAATTCCTTTAGAACGGGATTGATATCCCCTTTCTCTTAATACTTCATCAAA
>JAKSUH010000044.1 GCA_024413395.1 archaeon | reverse complement strand
CACGTTTAAAAGAAGAAAGTATGAAAAAGGATTAATTAATCCTTATTTCACTATTTAATAAAGAATTTTCACCAGCTGAAACTATTTGACCATCTAAAACTTCAATGACGCTATCAGCTAGTTTTGCAACATTCATATCATGAGTTACAACAATTAAAGTTACATTCTCATCTCTATGAAGTTTAATTAGTTGTTCTAAAATTTTATTACTTGTTTTTGAATCTAAAGAACCAGTTGTTCATCTGCTAAGATAATTTTAGGATTATTAGCTAAAGCCCTAGCAATAGCTACTCTTTGTCTTTCTCCACCAGATAATTTATTTGGTAAAGATTTTGCTTTATCTTTTAGACCAACACTGTCTAAAAGTTCTAAAGCACGAGTCCTCATATCTTTTGTAGATAAACCCATTGTAAACATTGGAATTTCAACATTTTCAACAACAGATAAATTTGGAATTAGATTATGAAGTTGGAAAACAAAACCAATTGTTTTTCCTCTAAAAATATTAAATCTTTGTTATTTAACAAATCATAACCTGCTACTTGAATAGAACCACTATCTGGTAAATCTAAAGCACCAATCATATTTAATAAAGTAGATTTACCTGAACCAGAAGGACCAATAATTGAAACAAATTCACCTTCTTGGATAGTTAAATTAGCACCATTTAAAGCTTTAATATTTCCTCCTTCATATGATTTCTTTAAATCTTTAATTTCAACTATATTAACCATAATACCAGCTATTCATGCCTCAATGCTTCAGTTGGAGGTAACCTTACAGCTTTAATAGCAGGATAAATTCCACCTAAAACACCAACAATTAAAGCGATTGCAAATGCTTTTGAAAAGGTTACTAAAGTAAATATTGGAGAAATTCCTCCAAGAACCTTAAGTGCAATTAAAGCTTCTACACCAATTATTCCTACAATAGAACCTGCAATAGCTACAACTAAAGTAATTACAATAGACTCTCCAATAATCATTAATAAAATTCTTCTTTGAGACCAACCTACTGTTTTTAAAACACTATTTCACGAGTTCTTTCCATAACAGACATTAACATAGTGTTAACAATACCTACTGCACCAATAACAATAGCTAATAAAGATATTCCGAAAGATACACTATTTAACATATCAATCATGTCTTTTACCATTCCCATATCAGAAAGTGAAGTGATTGTAGTAATATTTTCACCATAAGAAGCATTGATATTATCTGCGACTTCTTCAGCATCTCTACCCTCATCAACTTTAACAAAAATAGCAGTTAAATTACCTTTATCATCAACAAGATCTTGAATAGCATCTAAATGAGCAAATACACTCATATCAGAATTTGAATTACCTGTTTCAAAGAACCCTACAACAGTATAATCTTTACCATTATACTCCAAAGTATCATTTAATTCAGCATCCGCTCTTTCTTTTGCAACTTTTCCTACAATTACTTCATGTGAATCAGGATCATCTGAAAACATACTACCTTCAGTTATAGTTATCTCAGCATAATTAACATCCTGAGGATTTATCCCAACAAGAGAAACCATAGTACCATCAGAGGACATGGCGATTGTTGAATAAATTCCAACAGCTACTTTAACACCATCAACCGAAGTAATATTATTAATCCAATCTTCAGAAATTACCGCCGTTCCAAAAGCACTAGAACCAGAATTCATTGATTCAGCACCTAAAACTGTTATATCTGAACCACAGCATGTAGAGTCTCATCTGCACTAGCTATTAATCCATCAGTTACACCACCTAATGCAACTATGGTTGCGATACCTATTCCTATCCCAATAATAGCTAATATGCCCTACTTTTGTTCCTGAATGGATTTTTTATTATTAAAGATAAAAATGACATGATTAAAAATTTAGTTTAAAATATATTTAAAATTTTAGTTTTATGAAAAATTAGTAATTAGATATAGGTATGAAATAATGGAATATATAAGCAATTATTTAATAAGTTATTAAAAAATAATTAAAATAAAAAAAGATAAAATTAATTAAACAATATAGAAAAATTATAGAAAAAATAGGTTAGGTAAAAAGTATTAAATTAACTTTTCACCACAATTAGGACAAAACTTATTTTCAGCATCTACTTTTGCACCACAATTAGGACAAAACTTACCAATAGGAAGAGCAATAGGTTCGTCAGCTGCTTCTATAACAACATTGTCAATTGGCACATTTGTGTTGGTGTAGGGTTTGACTGACCTTTGCCTTGTAATTCTCTAATTCTTTGTAAAATAGCATATTCCATCGCATCATTAAATTCTTTTTGATTTTTATAACTCATATAAACAGAATAAATATAACAGATAATAGTCGGAATAAACAAAAGAATTATTCCTAAAGCAGAAATAACCCAAAATAAAATCATTTTACCTATTTTACCATTTAACCCGTAGAATAAACCACATATAAAAATACTAGTCCACCAATATTGTTTTTCGTTTACTTTTCTAATATAATTTAATTCAGCTTCATCTTGTGCATTTTTAATATTAGAAAGTACAACTTGCAATTCTTCTTCAAAATTCATTATTAAAACTCTTTTTTACTTTTAAAATAAGAAATATTCATTAGTTAATAAAAAATCTATTAATGAATGTATAAAAAGGTTACTAAATAATTATTAAAATGTTAAAAAAAGTGGATATAAAAAAATAAAAAATAGAAAAGAATAAATTAAATAATTTATTCCATATCTTCAAATCTAGGTTCTAATTTGCTCATTACACCAGGTAATGAAGTGTATTCCATTTCTTCAGATGGTAATCTGTGTGGTTCAAATGGACCATGTCTTCTGATGTAATTTGCAATTCTTGCAGATTCTTCTCTAGCAGGATCAAATGCAGGGTCGTCAAATAAGTCAACAGGACCAATTAATTCAGCATTTGCTACTTGGAAACCTAAACCAATGATTCTTGGAGGTCCATCGAATCTGATTGGGTTTGCTTCTTCTTCAGAAACAGGCATCATAGGACCATTGTGAGATCCTCTCATCCATCCACTTACCATGTGTGGGAATGCAAATGGTTCAACTACTTCACCGTTTGCAGGGAAACCAGATTGAGCTCTTACAATAGCTGCAGGGTCATCTTTACCAACGTATTCTCCAGCCATTAAGTTTAATCTTTCAGTACTTACAGATGCTGCGATTTCACCGTTTTTCTTAAACACTTTTTTAATTACATATCTACCAGTGGAACCAATTAATGCAAGTAAGTCGTACATTTCTTCAGGACAATCTAACATAACTTTTTTATGTTCGATTACATCAAATACTTCGAAAGTGAATCCATCGTGTAATGATGGGTCAATAACAAGACCTGCAGTGTTAAATGGATCAGCAAACATTTTAAATAAAGGCATGTTAAATGCACCTGGTTCAGTTTTATCACAACAGAATACTAAAACTGGGTCGGATGGTCTTTCTTTAAATTCCATTTCAGCTACACCAGGACCCATACCTTTAATGTTACCAGAAAAAGTGTCAGATAATAAATCTTGACCTGCACCGTATAATTTTAATTCACGTGCTCTTGCAGTAGCTTTCATAAATGCATCATATGCAGTTTTATGTACTTCTTCGTTTTCTTCACCATTTCTGTGAGTCATGATTAAATCAATATCGTCACCACAACGGGAGATATAATAATCAGTTAAAATTGAAGTTTCTAATGCTTCATTTAAAACTTTATCACAGATATCGATTAATTCTGGATGTGCTACACAATGTCCAGAAACACTTCCAATATCAGCTTTAATTACACTTACAGTTGTTTTCATTTAAAACACCTCATTATTTAAAATCTATTATAATATTATAATATGTTAATATTTATTTATAGTATAGTATTTAATTATTATGATTATGAGAAAAATATAAAGAAATATAGGTTAAAATGAGTATAACTTATAAAAAAATAAAAAATAATAATAAAATACTAAATGATTTGATTATTTAAAAGAATAATACTATGAAATTTTCATTTTTAGAATTGACTACAATAAAAAAGATAGAAGCAATTATATTTATTAATCTTATTATTAAATTAATCATATGAGTCATAAATACAGCATATGATTAAATAAGAATATAAAGTTAAAAATAGTGTTAAAAAGCACTCTAACACTATATTCTAGAGTTTATTATATTAGGTCATGAATACTATTTTTTAGAATATAATTGAATTTTTTTAAAAGTTTCAAGAATAATGTCTTTTGATTCATTTCTTCTTCAGCTTCTAAAACCCTTTTAATATCTGCTTTTGTTTCAGGATAACGAGGAACTGCAGAACATCCTCCATCATCAATTTTAGAAATTTCAAAAGTACCAATTTTATCTGCTATTTTTTCAATTTCCCTTTTGTCCATTCCAATTAATGGACTTAAAATAGGAACATCAACACCATAACGTGTTGCTAAAATATTAGGAAGTGTTTGACTAGCGACTTGACCTACACTACTTCCATCAACAATAGCTAATGCATTAGTTTCTTTAGCTAAAAGAGCTGCAATCTTATACATTCCAGATTTACATAAAATACAAGTCATTTTCTCAGGAGCACACTCTTTACATTTTGATAAATAATCACCATATTCCACAATTCTAGTTTTTATAGGAACACCGCTAGCATATTCTTGAAGTTGATCAACTAATTGATTAACTAAATCAACAGCCTTTTTATCAGTATATGGTTGAGAATCAAAATGTAATGCAATTACTTCACAACCTCTTTTCATCATAAGATATGTTGCAACAGGAGAATCAATACCACTGGATAAGAGAGATATTACTCTTCCTTGAGTTCCAAGAGGTAATCCACCAGGCCCCTCAATTTTTTCATGGAAAATATAAGCATCATTATCCCTAATTTCAACATAAATTGTTAAATCAGGATTAGACAAATTAACTGGAGCTTGGGTTTTTCTAACTACTACACCACCACAAAAACCAGCCATTTCTTGAGATGAAAAATCATGTTTACCTACACGACGACATTTAATTGCAAAAGAAGTTTTATCTTCAATTAAATCTTCTTCAATTAAAAAATCAGTATATTCAGCTAATTTAGCTTCAATATCATCAAAAGTAGCTATTGTAGAAACAGCAGGAGAATATGAAACTATTCCAAAAATTTTATTTAATTTAGAAATTGCAAAATCATAATCTTCAGGAAAAATATAAATTCTACCTTGATTTCTTTCAACTTTGGCATCAATTGATGATTTAATATTTTTAACTAATTTCTTTTCAAATCTAGATCTAACTTTAGAACTTTTTAAAGCAATTTCACCATAACGAGCAATAATTACACTGTAATCCATGATAAATCAACCCATAAAAAATAAAAAGGATAGAATTAATTTTTAAGTAATTCTACACCTAAATCTAAAGCTTCAGCCATTTTATCAGTTTGTTTACCTGCTCCTTGAGCAAGAGTTAAACGGCCTCCACCTCCACCACCAATAACAGCAGCAGCTTCTTTAATTATTTCATTAATTTTAATACCTTCATCAATAGCTTTTTGACTAGCTGCACCAACAATATTACCATTATTGTTACCGATAAGAGCTATATCAGATTTATCATTATCTGTAAAGTCAGTAGCAATCTTTTGAAGTTCCTTAAAGTCTGCATCAATTAATTGTTTAATAACTCTAAGACCATTAATCTCAATAATATCATCAGCTAAGCTATTCATTTTTAAACTAGCTATTTCAGATTTTAATTTATCAATTTCATTTTTCTGTGCTTTCCATTCATTAAAGAAACGATCACAAGTTTTAGGTAATTGTGAAGCTTCTACCTTAAAAGTTTGACTACTTTCTTGTAAAAGTTTATTTTCATTTTGAATAGATTCAACAGCAGCTAAACCAGCAGAGAAATCAATCCTTTCTACACCATCTTGAACCCTTTCAGTTTTATTGATTTTAATAGGACCAATTTCACCAGTATTTGAAAGATGAGTACCAGCACAAGCTTGAACATCAACACCAGGTATTTTTACAACCCTAATCATTTTACCAGGTACAATACCTCCTTGATATAATTTAAATCCATATAATTCTTGTGCTTCATCACGAGTATGGAAGTTAATATCAAATTCAATATTATCCATTACATATGCATTTGCTCTTCTTTCTATTTCGTTTAATTCTTCTTGAGAAATTCTATCATAATGAGACAAATCTATACGTGCACGTTTAAGACCGTTTTGAGAACCAGCTTGCCAAATATAATCCCCTAATACTTCACGAGCACTTGCTATAATTAAGTGAGTAGCAGAGTGATGTCTTGCTAAAGTAATTCTATTATTCCAATCAATAGCTCCGTTAATAGTTTTTCCAACAAATTGTTCTAAATCATCTGCTTTTACATGATGTAAAACAACACCATCTACTTTTTCCACATAAGTTACTTCATAAACAGTACCTTCTAATGAAATAATTCCTATATCAGAAGGTTGACCCCCTCCTTCAGGATAAAAAGTAGTTTTATCAAATGCTAATGCTTTTTTACCATCTTTTTCAACGATGTCTAAAACAGTTGCTTCAAATTCTTTTTGATAGAAATCTTCATAGAATAATAATTCAGTTTCTGGTAAATCTAAATTGTATTCTTTTTTCTTAGCAGATTTATCTTCTTCATGTTCATTTGCAACTAATGTAAAGAAATTATCAGGAACATTTACTTTGAAATTATCTCCAGCTATTTCTTCTACAGTTTCTGGAGGAATTCCATTCGTATCATAAAGATCAATTAAAGTTTTTAAAGGTAATTCATCTACACCTTCTTTTTTAAGCTTTTTAATAGTTCTTTGAACAATACTTCTTCCTTTTTTAATGGTAGTTTGATATCTTTGTTCTTCTAAAGCAATTACTGTCATGATATGCTTTTCAGAGTCTTTAATTTCAGGATAAAATTCAGATAAGAAATCTAATTGAATAGCCATGATATCTGTTAAGGATTCTTTCATGTCAAGATCTTTCATAAATCTAATTGTTCTTCTTAAAACTAATCTTGCAAGATATCCTTCTTTTACATTTGAAGGAATGATACCATCAGCTAACATGAAAGCTAAACAACGAGTATGGTCTGCTATGATATAAATAGCTTCCATAGGTTCAGCATTTTTTAAGTATTCTTCTAAAGAAATATCTAAACTGTCTGCTACTTGTTGACGTAAATTTTTAATATCGCCAATATCCTCAATATCCATCATTCCAGCAATTTCAGCATTACGAGCTAAAATATCCATATTAACATCAACATTAGTTAATTCTTTTAATTTATCAACAACAGGAGCAAAACAAGCATCATATGCAGTAGGAGTTCCTTGAGAAATCCAAGCAATTCTTTCAAGTCCATAACCAGTATCTACTACTTTAATAGGAATTTCTTCTCTTTCACCAGTTTCTAAAGTTTTATATTGCATAAATACAAGAGTAGCTAATTCTACACCACGAATACAAACTTCATAACATGGTCCTTCGTTACCTCCACCTTTCCACCAGGATTTAATAAAGGTCAATTCTTTTGTATCCATTCCTATTGATTTAAAGAATTCATGACAAATTCTAATGGTTTCATCTTCCCAGTAAATAAAGTTATCTTCAGTATTGATAACAGTATGAGACCCCATTGTAAAACAAGTCATGTGCCTACCAGTTCTTCCTACATTATCTACATCATTTAAACGAATTGAAGGTTGTGCAATCTCTAGAGGATTTGCAGGAGGTGAGAGTAAACCAGAAGTTACCCAAGGTTGGAAACAGAAAATAGAAGCTCCAACTAAAAATACATCATCTCTCCATCTTTTAGCGAGAATTGGATAACGAGAAATAGCACTGTGTCCTTCTTTCTCTAAAAATTCTTTAAAAACCTTTTGAATTTCGTATAAAGTATAAGCTTTATCAGTTGCAGGATTACCTATAAATGAATACTCATCACACGGAGCATCCCCACAAGTATCCCTTTCAACTTGGGAGTAAAATTCTTCTCCACAAGTCTTACATTTCTGTAATTTATATCCTAATTTATCAAAAATTTCTACCATAATAGAATATAGGATTTTTTAATTAAAATAGTTTAATATTAATAAAAATAGTTTATTGAAAAAAGTAGTTATTAAATTATTAAAATAAGTTAGTTAGTTAAAAAAAAGAAAATAAAAAAGGTGGATAGAAAAGAATCTATCCGAATAAAGCACCTAATCCAGCTGCTGCTTCAGCTTCAGCTGCACCTTCGTCTTCTTCTTCTTCTTCTTCTTCTTCTTCTTCTGCTTCAGCTGCTACAGGAGCTGCTGCTACAGGAGCTGCCATTGCAGAGGTTTCCATTGCTTCTTCGATGTCTACATCTTCTAAAGCTGCGATTAATGATTTAACTCTAGCATCATCTGCTGCAATACCTGCTGCTTCGATAATTTTTGTAACGTTTTCTTCATTAATTTCTTGATCTGCACTGTGCAAAATCATTGCTGCGTATATATATTCCATGTTATCACCAATTTTTTATTATAAATTAAGGTTTTTATTAAAAATTTTAATTAAATTTGAACTAGCCAAACAAGGCACCTAACCCTGCTGCTGCTGTTTCTTCACTATTATCTTCTTCCTCTTCTTCCTCTTCGACTTCTTCTTCAACTTCTTCTACTACAGGTGCTGCTGCAACTGCAACATTAGATAATTTTTCTGCTAATTCGTCGTCAATAGCTCCTTCTTCGTCAGCGACTTCAGAAGCTAATGCTAACATTTTAGCATTTGCGAGTGCAATTAAAGTTTCAGAAGTTTTTGAGTTCATAATTGCAGCTTCAATAGCAACATTGAAAGCTTTACTATGAGCAACTGAAATAATAGTTGAAATTGTTTTTTCTGTCGGTATATCTGCATTAACAGACAAGTTGAATGCATTTCTGAATGCACCTTGGATATCTGCCAATGTTTTTTCTTCATCAATAGCAAGTAGATCTGAAGTGTAAATTGCACCTTCTTCGTATACTGCTTTAAAATCTATTCCTACTTCCATTGGATTAATTTCTAATCTTGATAAAGTTGCTGCTACTTGTTTAGAAACTTCTTCTCCTTCAGGAACGATAACAGTTTCTTTTTGAACAACGATTTTACCTTTATCGATTTTAGCAGGAACACCAACTTGTTGTAACTCCCCGAGGAATGGACCAGGTTGGAAACCAGTATCTCCTTCAGGTATAACAATATCTGCAGTAGCGATTTGTCCTGGTTTTGCAGGAGCAGATGTTTTACTGTCTTCTAATATTTTATACAATTTGAAAGGATTCATTTCGGTTGCAATAACTGCAATTTGACCATTCATGTGTTCGGATAAACCAGTTACGTTGGTTTTATCAGCCTCACAATCTTCGAGCGCTAAATCAATAAGATTCTTTTTGGACATTCTGATTACAGCTTTTCCTTTGAGAGATTTTCTCATTTCTTGAAGCTGTTTAGCTGGAATGTTTAATAAATCGACAATTCCGACTACATCGTAAGATCCAATTAAATCTTTGAGTTCGCTTACTTCTTCTTTTTTCCATTCAGCAACATGAGCCATT
>JAKSUH010000043.1 GCA_024413395.1 archaeon | reverse complement strand
TCTTTCTAATTTTTTTATATCAATTTCTATCTTCTCTTTACTTTCAAGATCCATATTATCTTCATTATTTTAATTTATTGTAACTATATAACACTCTTTGTAAGACTGTAAAATAAGATATTATCATTAAGAAAACTAAAATATATGTGAAATAGATTGGGTTAATCATACCAATACATACTCCAATCATAATTATAATTAATCTTACAGCTCTTTCAGCAATTCCAGTATTGCATTTAGTTCCTAAACCTTCTGCTCTTGCTTTTACATAACTAATTGTTAAAGCGGAATGAATAAGTAAAATTCCTAAAAACCAGTCACAATAACCTCCAAAAATCAATCCAATTATGATAATACAATCAGCAAATCTGTCAATTGTTGAATCAAGTAAAGCTCCAAAGTCAGAGGTTCTATTATGATATCTAGCTATTGCATCATCTAAAATATCTAAAAATCCACTAAACAATATTGCTAAAGCTCCTCCTAATAGATTTTGTTGATAAAAACAATAAGCAGCTATAACACAGATAATTGGTGAAAGTAATGTTATTATGTTTGGATTAATGTTTATAGAACTAGCTATTGGATTTAAAATTTTATTTAAAAAAGGTCTTAAACGTCCAAGCATAATTTTATATAAAGATGTTAATCATATATATTTTTAATGAAAATAATTAAAAATCCTACAATGGAAGATATTCAAGAAGCTATTTTAGTATTAGCAAATGGTGGAGTTGTATTATATCCTACAGATACTGTTTATGGTCTTGCAGCTAATATTTTTAATAAAAAAGCTGTTAAAAGAATTTATGAAATTAAACATAGGGACTTATTTAAACCACTATCTATTTTAGTTTCTGATATTGCAGCTATTTCTACTGTGGCAGATATTACAGAAGTAGATGAAAAAATTATTAATATGTATTTGCCTGGACCTTACACATTTATTTTAGAAAAAACTCCTATAGTTCCTTTAGTTGTAACTAGTGGTCTAAAACAAGTTGGTGTAAGAGTTCCTGATAATGAAATAGCTTGTAAATTAGCATCTATTTTTCCAATAACCACAACTAGTGCAAATTTATCTGATGAAAAAGTTTTATCTCCTCCTGATGAAATTTTAGAACAATTAGGTTGTGAAGTAGATCTTGTTTTGGATGTAGGTAAATTAGATTCAACAACACCTTCAACATTAATTGATTTAGTTAATCACGAACCTAAATTTTTAAAACGTTAATTTATTTATATTATTAAGTTTCAAAATTATATTATGAAAGTATTAGCTAACTTTGAAGATAATCAAAAAATTTCAACTGATTCTGCTTTAGATAATCTTTTAGATGGTGGAATTGAAAAAGGAATCGTTACTCAGATATATGGTGCTCCAGGTTCAGGTAAAAGTAATGTGGCTTTATACTTAGCATGTAATGTTGCTAAAAAAGGTAAAAAAGTTATTTATATTGATACTGAAGGTGGAATATCTATTGATAGAGTAAAACAAATAGCTCGTTTTGATTTTCCAAAAGTAGCTAAAAATATTATAGTTTTAGAACCAAAAACTTTCTCAGAACAAACTGAAGATGTTGATGCTATTAATGAATGGGTTAAAAGAAATCCTAATGAAGCGGAATTGATTATTTTGGATTCTGCAGTAGCACTTTATAGGGTCGATGAAAATAATTCCAAAGCTAATAAAGCATTAGGTCGTCAAATTGCAATTTTAGCTTCATTGGCACATGAATATGACCTTGCAATTATTGTAACTAATCAAATTTATTCTTCTTTTGATGGTGAAGGAAGTGTAAAGCCTGTTGGTGGAACAATTTTACCTTATAGAACAAAAGCAATAATTCAACTTGATAAAGGTGAAAGTGTTGGTGAAAGAATTGCTACAACAATTAGGCATCGTAGCATTGAAGAAAATAAACAAATTTCTTTTAGAATAACTTCAAAAGGAATTGAATAATAAATTTTATAAATTATTTTTAAATAATAAAAAAGATGTGAGAACGTATTTTCGTTCTCGTTTTAAAAATTTTATTTTTAGTTAATCTCTACTTCCAGTTGTTTGTCTTACAGCTTCTTTATAGCTTGTTCCTCTAGGGAGTTGTCCATCTTCACTTGTATAACCCTCTGAATCAAACCATAGATTTAATTTTTCATCAAAGTATGCATATCTCACATAATTGGAAGCTGAATTATTCTTATCAGTTGTACTTGTTTTAGCTGTTACATTTTTTGTTAAATTTGTTGCATTGGTTGCGGTTGCATTATCATTAATATTTTGATTAGATAAACCAAAATAAATTGCACCTGCAATAACACATGCACATACAACAGGTATTATTATCAATATTGCGAATTGTTTTTTCCATTTTTATCTCTCCCCCTAAAGTTTTGATAGATATTATGTGTATTATATAAAATATATTTTTTTATTTTATTTTTATGTATTAACTATCAAGAATTCATAATCATTAGTGATATATGAAAAGTTTTAAATTAAATTAATAATTAATATAATACATGTTTTTAATAACATATGTGAGATAATAAATTAAAGATATAATATTGCTTGTTATCTATTTTTAAACACATATTTTAAAAGAAAATTATTTAGTGATAGTATGGATATAAAACGCAGATTTAATGTTCCAGGAAAAAAGTATGAAAAAGTTGTAAGAAAACCACCTAAAGGTTTTGATTCAGCCAACGATTTCTTTGAACATGTATTTATGGATAAGGAAATGATTTGGATGGGACAAAACACCAATCATTTACATGATAACACTATAGCTCAAGCTATGTCTGATTGTATTATGTCTAAAGAATACTGTAAATATCCTGCCCCTGAAGGGTTCACTGAATTAAAAGAATTGATTTTAAAAGATTTAGGTTTAAAAGACTTAAATCTATTATTAACTGCTGGTGCAACTGAATCTTTATATTTATCTATGCATGGATTAATTGAAAAAGGAGATAATGTAATTTTATCTGATCCTGGTTATTTAATCATTGGAACTTTTGCAGATAGATTTGCAGATCATGTAACTTATGTTCCAATTTATAATGAGGATTGTCAATATAAATTAACTCCTGAATTAGCTAAAAAATACATTGATAATAATACTAAAATGATTGTATTAATTGATCCATTAAATCCATTAGGTTCTTCATATACTGAAGAAGAGATTAAAGAGTTTGCAGAAATAGCTATTGAAAATAATTTATTTTTATTACATGATGTAACTTACTGTGATTTTGCACAAGAACATACTTTAGCTGCTAAATATGCACCAAGAAATACTTTAACTATTTACAGTTTCTCTAAAATATTTGGAATGGCTGGTTTAAGAATTGGTGCTGTTGTTGCTGATTATGAAGTCATTGATGTTCTTAAAAATGTTGTTGTAAATGATTTAGGTGTAAATATTGTTGCTCAACAATGTGCAATTGCAGGTTTAAAAACTAAAGATGAATGGATGGAACGTATTCGTAATCAGACTCTTAATAACCAGAAATTAATTAAAGAGTGTGTAGATGAAATTGATGGTGTATTTTTACCTGTTTATCCATCTTCTGGTAATATGATGGGTATTGATTTATCTAGAGCAAGAATTGACCCAAAACGAATGGCAGAATATCTTCTCACTAAAAAAATCTTTACAAGAGAAGGGGAATACACTAGTAAGAATTTCGGTCAAAATTATTTACGTGTAAGTTTCTCTATTCCTGAAGAAGAAATTAAAATTTTCTGTAAAGAATTTAAAGAAGCTGTAGAAGTTTTGAGAAAATAAACTATGTTGAAAAATGACAGGGGTGAAGATACTCTAAGATTTAGATATCATCATCCAGTTCCTAATTTTTATAAAGTTGAAAATCCTAAAAATCCTTTAAAGACTATTTCTGATAAAGCTCTAAAAGAGTTGAAGATTTAATAATTAAAGAAGGATTCAGTGGGTTTTGTTATTCTTATTTAGATGAAAAAGATTATTCTAAATTTCAAAAAGATTCTAAATATGTAATTTTACTTAAATTTCCTATTAGTCCTACTATTTTAGAAATGGATCCATCTCCAAAAAAGTGTAAAGATATGGATGATGAATTTCAGGGGGTAGCTCCTAGTTTATTTAAGTTAAATGATTTTTTAATAGCTCAAGGTTTTGCTTGTGAACTTATAAATCCTGTTGATGATGATTTGAGTTTAAGGAATCTTGCAATTAAGTCTAATGAGACTGTAATAACTAGGAGTAATATGTGTCTTTTTGAAGATAGTTTAACTATGAGTATATTTGCGCTTGCTTGTTCAATTGAGAATTTACCTCTTAAAAAGGATAATGAACTTCTTTGGGTAAGGGAGTATTGTTCAACATGTGGTAAATGTATTGATAGTTGTTCTCATAATGCATTTGATGAAAATGAAAAAATAATTCCTAGGAACTGTCCAGCACATAGAGATGGTTGTAGTGATTGTATACTTATTTGTCCTTTATTCAAAAAAGATATTAATGAATTTAAAAATAAATATGAATTGAAAATGAAAAAATTAGCTGAAAGAGGTTTGTTATAATGGAAGAAAAAATAGCTTTAGTTTCATGTAGTGGTTTAAGTCCTTTAGGATTAATTGTTAGAGTAGCTAGTATTGATTTAGCATTAGAAAATGATAATATTGTTACAGCTTGTTTATGTGAGTCAACAGCTCAACCTTCTGAATGCGCACCAATTTATGATGATTGTCCTATTGTTTCTATAACTGGTTGTAAGGATGATTGTGTTTCAACTATTTTAAATGAAAAAGGTATTGAAGTAGTTAAAAATATTGATGCTGAATCATTAATGATTGAAAATAATGTTACTTTCACTGATTCATCTAGGTTAGATAATGAAGGTGAAAGAGGAGTTAAAATCCTCAAAGATTATATCTTAGAGACTATTTCTAATCTTTAAGATAGTAATATTCGCCTTGTTCTTTTTGTTCTCTGTCGAGATAACTATCTAATTTATTAACTCTTGGTCTTTTTGTTTCTTTATCTCTTCTAAATGTGATATTTAGGTTTGATAAGAACTCATTCATTGCATTTCTTAAATCAGTAGGTTTTGATGCATGACCATTTAGACCAGGTGTTCCATTAAATACCATTGCTCTATCAGAAATATAATCGATAAATACAATATCGTGGTCTACAATTAAAGAAGCAGCATTTCTGCTTTCTACTAATTTTCTTATTACACGACCTGCAATTAATCTTTGTTCTACATCTAAAAATGCTGTTGGTTCATCGAAAAGATAAATTTCTGCATCTTGTGATAATGTACAAGCTATTGCAAGTCTTTGAAGTTCCCCACCAGATAAGCTTTTCACATCTTTTTCAAGTAAATCATCTAAAGCAAATGGGTTCATAATTTCACTTTTAAAGATGTTACTTCCATAGGTCGGTGCATTCATGAATAAATAATCTTGAACTGTTCCTTCAAAGTTGGAAACTAAATATTGTGGCTTATAAGCTATTGTAACTTCTTCATCAACTTCTCCAGTTGTTGGATTTTCTACTCCAGCTAACATTTTAGCAAATGTGGTTTTTCCAATACCATTTGAACCAAATGCGGTTACTATTTCGTCATGGAAGATTTCTCCTTCATCTGCAGTTAATGTAAAACCTTCGTATTCTTTGTTAAGGTTGGAATATTTAGATAATGATTCTCCTTCATCTTCAGGAGTTGGTGGACGAATAGAAAATTCAATTGGATTTCTTCTAATACGTACATTTTCTTCAGCTAAAAATCCATTAATATATGCATTAATTCCTATACGTACTCCTTTTCTTTGTGATACAACACCATATCCTCCAAGTTGTCCGTATAATATATGAATATTATCTGATAATGCATCTAATGTAGCTAAATCGTGTTCAATTACTAAAACAGATTTTCCTTCTTCTGCAAGTGAACGAATTACTTTTACAGCATTTAATCTTTGAGATACATCTAACCATGATGTAGGTTCATCAAAGTAATAGAAATCAGCATCTTTAACAGCAGTTGCAGCAATAGCTACTCTTTGAAGTTCTCCACCAGAGAGGTTTTTCATGTCACGTTCTAAAACATTTGTTAAGTCTAATTGTTCACAGACATAATCCATTTTGTCAGTTTCATCAACATTAGATAATAAGTTACCAACATTTCCTTTAACAACTTTGGGGAGTTGGTCAACCATTTGAGGTTTGTGTATTGTTTTTATTTCTCCGTTAGATAATGATTTAAAGTAATTTTGTAATGATGAACCTTTATAATAGTTTATAACTTCATCCCAAGAATCTTCTTTTTCCCAATCTCCTAAGTTAGGAATTAATTCTCCAGATAATATTCTCATAATTGTTGATTTTCCAATACCATTTTGTCCTAAAAGACCTAAAACAGTGGATTCTGGAATTGGAGGGATTCCAAATAATTCAAATTGGTTTTGTCCATATCTATGTATAGGATCTCCAATTGCTTCTGGTAAATTAATAATATGAATTGCTCCAAAAGGACATCTATTTGTACAAATACCACATCCTTCACATAATTGTTCTGAAATCAATGGTTTTTTAGTATTTTCATCAATTACAATTGTATCCTCATCCATTCTAACTCCAGGACAGTAATCGATACAAACATAATTACATTTTTTTGGTTGACATTTATCTTTATCTAATATTGAAATTCTACTCATTTTTTACCTCTATTGTATTTTTAATAAATAAACTATTTAAATATTAATTAACTATCTTTAATCATGAAACAAGTAATGATTGTAAGAACTGATTTAAAAATGGGTAAAGGCAAAATTGCTGCTCAATGTTGTCATGCTTCAATAGGTGCTTATAAAAAAGCAGACCATAATAAAATTCGTAAATGGGAAAATGAAGCTTATGCAAAAGTAGTTTTAAAAATTGGTTCTTTAGAAGAGTTAATGAAGCTAAAAAACGAAGCTATTAAACGTGGTGTTAATCATTATCTTGTAACTGATGCTGGTAGAACTCAAATTCCATCTTCTACAATTACTGTTTTAGGTTTAGGGCCTGATGAAGATGAAACTATTGATGAATTTACTGGGGATTTAAAACTTTTATAATAATTGTTTTCATTTTAAATACTTGTTTTAAATTACTATTTTTTACTTTTAACTTAATTCTATTCCTTTATTTTTGATTTATTCTCATTTGCTCTTCCAGTTTTCACAAATATTTAATATAACATAATGTTACTTACAAAACGGTGATATTATGGAAACATTGTATAAACAGTTTAAAATATTTGAAGAAATTGTAAATTTCTATTGTGCAGAAGAAAAAAAGTTAGACCTTACAGATGATGTTGAATTTGCTCCTGTAACATTATCTGCATTATTGTGTTTTATAGAAAATAATAATGTTGAAAATATTAAATTTAACTCTAAAGTAAAAAAATTACATAAAGATATTTTAAAACACAATGAAATTAGTGATAAGTTGCTTTTGTAGAATTACCTACAAACCGTTCTGATTGGTTTGAAAATGAAGAAATTTTTGAGTTTATAGATAAATTAAACCCTAATAAATATGCTGGAATGCATTCTGCTTTTTTATGGCGAATGAATTAATTACAAATATTTATGATCATTCAACCATGTTTAAAGAGGAAATTGGATGGGGTATTGTATTTGCTTATGAAAATTCAAAAGAAGGATATTTGGATTTATGTGTAGTTGATAATGGATTAACTATTCCTAATAAGTTTGAAATTGCAGGAATTGATTTTAAGGATGATTGTGATGCTATCTATAAATCTACTCAACAATTTTCAACAGAGAATTCTCCTCAATTAAATATTTGTAATAGGGGAATTGGATTGTGGGCAACATTAAAACTAGCTATTGAGGGAAACAGAGGTAATGATTTAATCGTTTCAAGAGGTGGTTTATTATCAATAAATAATACTGAAAATTATAAATATGAATTATTGGAAAATAATTTTGATGGAACTTTAGTGTGTTTAAGATTAAAAAATAATATTATTGAAAAGTTATATGATTTAATAGATATTTATGGAAATTTTGATTTTGCTTATGAGGGATAATAATGAGAATTGTAGTAAAAGATTATTTCAGCACTTATTTAGGTGCTAATTATCAAGCAAAACAATTTTTTGAAGAAAAAATTAATTTATCTGATGATGAAGAAATTATTCTTGATTTTAAAGGGGTTAAAGCTATGGGAAGATCTTTTGCTCAACAATATTGGTCTCAAAAATTAAATTCTAATAAAAAAATCATAGAGTCAAATCAATCCGAAATGATTTTAAAAATGTTAGACACTGTTAAAAAAGATTTTGTGTAGGGAAATATCATGATTGAATGGGTAGTTAAAATTGGAGGAAGTTTATTTCCAAATGATGCAATAGAAGTTGCTAAAACTATAGAAGGTACTAAAAGTCTTATTGTTATTGGTGGTGGCGAATTTACAAACCTTATCCGTAAATATGATGAAGAACTATCTCTTTCAGAGGAAATAACTCATAAAACAGCTATTGATTCTATGGACATTTTAGCTAAATTAGTTAATGATAAAGTAGATTCAACACAATTAGCTAAATCTCTTGAAGAAGCTCAAGAAATATCTAATAAAGGTTTAACTCCGATTTTACTTACTTCGTATCTTTTAGAAGAAAATGATCCATTTGAAGCATCTTGGGATGTAACTTCTGATTCTATTGCAGCATATATTTCTCATTTAATAAATGCAAAACTTTTAATAGTAACAAATGTAAATGGTATATATACCCGAGAACCAACTGAAGAAGGTTCCAAATTTATAGGTTTAATTGATGCAATAACTTTACTAACTTTTGATGAGACATCAATTGATTTGAAGTTACCTTCTCTTTTGATAGAATTCGGGACTAATTGTTATATTGTAAATGGAAAATATCCTGAAAGGGTCTTATCATTATTAAGAGATGATTCTGATAATTTCAATTTCGAATATACAAAAATAATTGGTGATTAATATGGATGAAGTAGAATGTATTTCATGTAAACAAAAAATCCCTTTAACTGGACCATTCGTTGAATTCGAATGTCCTTTATGTGGTAAAAAAATCGCAAGATGTGAAAAATGTCGTACTTTTGGTCACGAATACGAATGTGAATGCGGATTCATTGGACCATAGATTTACGGAGGAATTAAAATGAGTGGAGTATTAGCAACTTTAAAAGTAATGCCAGAAAGTCCAGAAGTAGATTTAGAAGCTTTAAAAGCTACTATTACTGATGCAATTCCTGAAGATGTTGAATTAGAAAGTATCACTGAAGAACCTATTGCATTTGGTTTAGTTGCTTTAATCGTAAAATTCATTATTGAAGACGGTGAAGGCGGAACTGAAGCTACTGAAGAAGCTATTTCAGCAATTCCTGATGTAGCAAGTATTGAAATGACTGGTATCGGAAGATTAATGTAATCTTTCTACCAATTTCTTTTTTTATTATTTATTTTAACAGAACTTAACAATTTATTCTATTTTTGTCTTTTTTACAATATTTTTGATTATTCTTTATAATTTTAATTAGATATTTTTATAAACTCTTGAGCATATATAGATTATTATACAATTTTAAGTAAACATTTATTAATAAATTGTATGTTTTATTAAAACATGTTTGGAGATGTAATCATGGAAATTAAAAATGTAACTGTAGCTGGTGGTGGAGTTTTAGGTAGTCAAATTGCATT
>JAKSUH010000042.1 GCA_024413395.1 archaeon | reverse complement strand
ATAGTTGGTAAAACAGTTACATTACAACTAGAATTAATAAACCCATATGTTCCATCATAAACTACATTAGCAACATATTTACAGCACTTAAATCAACTTTAAAGAATGCTTTACCTGTTGAATCTGTTACTACGTCATATTTATTATTATTTGTCATGATAGTAACAGTTGCTCCAGTTAATGGAGTATCTCCTACGTATAAATAAGCTGTTACACCATCACCATTTTTATAATACATTTCAACATTTGGAACTTCTAATTAAGTCCATATATTATAAAGGAAGTTGTTTTAGATTGATTAGTGTAGATTGTATCTCCAGAATAACTTACAGAAAGAACATATGTTCCCATATCTAAATTCTCTAAAGTTAAAACTTCAGATTCAAACTTCTTAATATCATAAGTTTTGTTTACCCCATTAATACTAACAGTTACATTACCAGTAGCATCTTTAGGTGCAGTTATATTAATTATAGCTTTATTAGATATAGTCTCAATAGTAATATTTATTTTTGGATCTAATTTATGAACTTTAAATGAAGCAGAATTACTAATATTATTATAATTACAATCACCATTATATTTAGCAGTAACTATGTAATTTTCAGGCACTAAATTTGAAATAGTCCAATATTCACCAACAGATAAAGTTTCAGTTAATCTATCATTTAATTGATAAGTTAGAGTACCTGTAGCATCAGAAGGTAAATTTGCAATAATTTTAACTTCTTGACCATAAGAAACATTTTGGAGAGAAATACTTATTGGAGGATTAATTTTACCTACATTAAATATAAAAAAAATACCTTTAGAACCATTAAAGTTATTATCACCTTTATAACTAGCAGTAAGTGTGTATTTTCCACCGTTTAAACTAGAAACAATTAACTTATCAGAAATATTTTTAGTTCCTGTAGCAACTACAATACCATTCTCATCACAAATTTCATAATAAAAATCACCAGTAACAGTTTCACCAGTTTCATCAGTAAACACATTAACAATAATAGTTACATTATCACCATAACTTGCTCCAGAAATAATAGCAGATACATAAGAACTAGCTTTAGTTACATTGAAATTTGTAATAGATTCAGAGCTATTATATTTTTCATCTCCTTGATAAGTTCCAACAACACTATAAGAACCGCCACCTAAACCAGAAACTGAATAAATATCACCAATAACTTTTGTTGCACTAGCAATTTCTTTACCATTCTTATCATAAACAATATAGCTAATATTACCAGTAGCATCATTAGGTAAAACATTAGCACTAATAGTTACATCATTACCATAAACCACATTATTAGCAGAAATACTTACTGAACTATTTATTTTAGCCATAGTGAAATAAATAATAAATTCATAAGTATTAAAGTTAGAATCTCCTGAATAATCAGCATAAACAGTATAATAACCAGGAACTAAATTAGGAACTATTAAATCATGATTAACCTCTAAACGTTGCCAATTAACTTGAGTTTGACCTAAACAAACACGATAATTAATATAACAGTAGCTCCAGATGTAATAGTAGAATAAATGACTACATTTTTACCATAAGTTGCATTAGTAATAGTTAGAGTTAAAACAGGATCAGTCTTAAATACAGTGAAATCAGTTCTATCACTAAATCCACTATAATAATCATTACCATCATAAGTAGCAATAACATAATAATTTCCAACATTTAAAGCAGAAACAGTTATATTAGAACCTATAGCTTTAATTTGATGTTCAACTTCATAACCATTAGCATCATAAATTACATAATTAATATTACCAGTAGGATCTTCAGGTGTAATAGTAGCACCAATAGAAATAGGTACACCATAATAAGGTGAATTAGCTTCAACATTTAATTCAGTGCTTAATTTATAAATTTTAACAATGAATGATTTATATTCACTGTTTAATGAATTTTTAACATCTACATGGCAATCTCTAGGTTTTTCAGTAATTTTTAAACGAGCTACACCATTAGAATCCGTCATAACAGTATAACGACCACCTTCAATATAGAAATAATGTTGTTTATTAGCTGATAAACTACCATCAAGATTATAAAATGTTGCAACAAATTCAGAACCATCATTATAAACTATAGAGAAACCTTCAGCTATAATAGATGTTAAAATAGTTAAATTAGTATTTACACTAGCAGAACCATAATCTCCATTATAAGTAGCGGTGATATTATAGAAACCAATCATGTTTTTACTAATTAAAATTTGACCATTACGATTAGTTTTAATGGTTGAAGTTTCATCATTAATTTTTACTGAAACATATTCATTAGCTTTTCTTTCTCCGTTTACTAATAATATTATAACAAGATTTGAATTGTTTCCATAAGTTTTAACTAGTTCAGGAGCTTGTAATTCAGCTTTATATACAGTTAAAATTGTTTCAGAACTTTGATTTCCATAGTTATCATCTCCAGAATATTTAAAACCAATTGTTACTTGGCCTCCTGGAAGATTAGTAATATTAAATATAGAAGTACTATGTTCTACTGGACCATTCCATTGTTGTATACCATTTACGAAGAGAGTAAGAGTACCAGTAGCATCAGCAGGTAAAACTAGAGTAAATTGAGCTGTATCTTTATCTTGTTTTACAGTAACATTCATATGAGGATTCTTTTTATTAACTTTGAAAGTTAGAGAATCATTTCCAATGAAAGTGTTTGTACCGGAAGTAATAGTTGCAACAGTTACTGTATAATCTCCACTAGCTAAATTAGAAGCAGTAATATTTACTTTATCTTCTGTATTAGTAGTTCCACTGAATTGTACATTATTAAAGTTTAAAACAACATTTTTACTTGATTTTCCAGGTATTTCACAACCATCATTAATAACTACTAAAATAGTTTTAACTTCACCAAAGGATATATCTCCAGTATTATTAACTAAATCAACAAGTACTTCAAATTGAGAATTATTAATTACAACTGTATTATCAGAATAGATATATCTAGAAGTTGAATTTCCATCATTAACAAAATTAGAATTATTAATAGTTAAATCACCTTCATTATAGATAAGTCCACCTTCTTGTGAAGCTCCATCAACTAAAGAGAGATTGTTTAAAACAACAGTTGCATTTGAAGTAATATGGAATATTCTAGCAATATTAGATCCATTAATAACATATCCGTTTCCATTAATGGTTAAATTTTTATTAATTTCAATTCCATTTACATAATTAGCATCATAAGCATCATTATAAAGATAACTTTGATTTAAGGTTAAAGTACCATTAGAAGATTCTATTAAATTAATTAACGCATCAAATGAACCCCAATAGCTATCATAATAAGTATATGCTTTTAAACAAACATTAGTGTTTGTAAATTGAAGAACTGACAAATGATTCTCTGCTACTACAACATTTGTAGGTTCACTAATATCAATCCAATTTTGACCATCACTACTAATAAATGATTGACCAGCTTCAGCACTTGCTTTTGAAGAATAACCACAAACTTGAGATTCAATAGCAATTGGACATAAATTATTTGGTGTTGTTAATTTAACAACTACTTTAAATACATCCCTTGATTTAAATCAATGATACTAGATAATTCAATAGTATTAAAACCAGCATTAACAATTGTTCCTTCTTGAGTGTGTACTAATTGATTATTTACATAGATAAATGCTTCATAATCAGAATTAGCACTGTAAGCATATAAATCAAATGCTGCTAAAGGATTATTATTTTCAGCAGTAAATTGATTCATCATCCAAGCAGTTTCATTATTAAAACCAAATGAATATAAAGTATTTCCAAGAGGGTCATATTGATAATTATCTGCATAATAATTAGTATTTTCAACATTTCTATATGCTAAAGCAGAAAATCTTTCAGCTAAAAAATTTATGAAAGTTTTATCATAATAGGACACATAATAATATCCAGAATATCCCTTAGTTGTTCCCCAACTATTTTTAATTATAAATGCTCGATCACCAGGACATTGAGAACCAAAGTTACTAGCAGCATAATTATCATCCCAACCCACAATTGTAACTGAATGATTAGGATCTATATAATAAGAATTATAAACGTTAGTTGGTTGAGATGAACGAGCATAGTAAGAAATAGCTAATGCTCTATATTTCATTAAAGCTATTTTTATTTGATTTAAATCGATTAAATTTAAACGTTGAGGAATAAAAGCAACATCTTGAAGAGTATAAACAATATTATAATCTTCACGAGAACTGTTGAAGATGGATTGAAACGATCATCAGTTTCATTAACTGGTCCAGACCAACGTAATAGATATGCTAATGCCATATAATCAAGACCACCAACATTAGGATCAGCATCGCAACCTATAGAGCCATATTTACTCATAACATTCTTCATATTATTTTCTGAAAAATCATAAGTAATATTTTGAGTATATAATAAATAAGATTCTAAAGCTGCTAAGTTTCCAAATGTCCAACAAGAACCAGAATTAAGTTGATTTTTTATTGAAGTAACATAATTTGTTCCATTTACATCTCTTAAATCAAATGCTTCAGGGATTTCAATATCAACATTTTCAAATATATCTCCAGTAACTAAAGGAGCAAAAATTCCATAAATAATATCAGTTCTATTACCAGTAAAAGTGTTATTTTCCACTACAGTTAAATTATCAGCCCAAATATATCCATTAGCATTGTAGATAGGGTAAATAATTTCATTATATGTATCAAGAGTAGTATTTAACACAGTTACATTATATAAATACATTATTCATTGATTGTAAATTGCACTACCCATACCTATACTTGCAGAAATATAAATGTTTGAGATTGTTGTATTAATAACTGAAATAGGAAGAGCATTTAAATTATAAATAGCTCCACCAGCAGCCCTTAGACTATCAAAAGAGATATTTTTAAATGAACAATTTATTATTGAACCTTCAGATTCTTCAGTATATAAAGCTCCACCAATACCATAAGTGGTATCATTATGAGCACTCATTAAAGAATCTTTAACTTCAGTATTAGATACTATAAAATTAGTATGGTATAAATAAATAGCACCGAAGAAATAGCCAGTATTATTATAAAAAGTACAGTTATCAATTACAATTCTATTAGACTCTTTTACATAAATTAAAGCATCCATAGCATTATTATAGAAAGTTGAATTATAGAAATAAGCTTCAAAGCCTTTAATATATATAATTCCACTACCATCATCAGAATTTATTCTAGTAAAAGTACAATTATTTATAATAGTAGTAGAGGTTGCATAAATTGCAAGACCACAATAGATTGAAGTATCATTTCCATTTACATAAACATCACTAAATATTACATCATTAACAGTAACAGGTGCAAAGAAGTTAAATATTGCAGATTCATTAATTCCACTAATTGTATAACCATTACCATAAATTTCTAACTGTTTATTAATATTAATTCCATCAACATATTGAGAATCAGTAGAAGGATCATAAATATAATCATGTTCTAAATAAACAGTTCCATTAGATTCTTCAATTAATTTAGCTAAAGCAGTGAAAGAATTATCTTCAGAAACAACAGTATATGCTTTTAAACATACATTTCCATTATTAAAGTAAGATGCCATAGGATAATCTTTTACACATAGTGTATAAGTGTAGGCATTAATATCATTCCAGTTTTTACCATCTTTACTAACAAATGATTGACCTGGTTGAGATCTAGCTTTATTTGTATATCTATCATCTATACATTCAATAGCAATAGGACATAAATTATTAGGAATAGTTAATTTAACAATTACATTAAAAGTTTTACCTTCAACTAAAGGAACTAAATTAGATAATTTAATAGTATTATAACCTGCATTAACAATAGTTCCTTCATCAACAAGCATAGTTTTACCATCTACTACAACAGTTACTTCATAAGAAGAGTTAGGACTGTAAGTATAAATACCAAATGCAGCTAATGAGTTATTATTTGTAGCATTAAAAGTATTTTTCATATAAGCAGTTTCATTATTAAAACCAAGAGAAATAAAAGTATTTCCTAATGGATTATATTGATAAATATCTGCATAATTATCAGTAGCTTCTACATTTACAAAAGCTAATGCAGAAAATCCATTTCCTAATTTATTTGTGAAAGTTTTATCATAGTAAGAGATATATAAATAACCATTATCTCCTTCATTTGGACCCAACTACTTTTAAATATAAATGCTCCATTACCTGGACAACCTGAAACAACTTACTTGCAGAATAATTATCATCCCAACCTACAAGTGCAACAATATGATTTCCTTCAGCAGGTCGGTTATTATAAATAGTATTGAAAAATTGAGCACTATATTCCTGTTGGTAATCAATTGCAAGAGCACCATATTTATAAATAGCTAATTTAATTTGTTCTAAATCTGTAAAATTCATACGTAAAGAATAAAAGCAATATCTTGAACCTGAACTACAGGTACTCCTTTAGTTGAATTTGTTGAATGGTCATCATATGGGTCATCAGTTTCATTAATAGGACCTTTCCAACCTAATAAATAAGCTAAAGCAGAATAAAAAACTCCACCATCATTTGGACCTATATTCCATCCTTCTGGATTATTATAACTCATAATATTTTTCAAGTTATTCTCAGAAAGATTATAGGTTCCTTTTCCAGCATATAATAAGTAAGATTCTAAAGCTGCTAAAGTTCCAAATGAGCAACAAGAACCAGAATCGCCTTAATCTCTTACATCAGTTACATAACTAGTTCCTTCAACATTTCTTAAATCATAAACACTAGGAAGAATAATATCTCCTGAATTTAACATTTCTCCAATTACGAGAGGATAATAAATAGAGAAAATAGAATCAGTATAAGAACTAGTATAAGTGTTATTAGCAATTACACATAATGAATCGGTTTCTACAATACCATTAATATTATAAACAGAGTCAAGTATTTTATTTATACTATTAAGAACATTATTGGTTAGTGTAGTGTTGAAAAGATACAATATTCCTTTATTTATAATTGAACTTCCATATCCAGAAGAAGTAGCTTTAACTTTATTAGAATCAAAGGTAGAATTATAAATATAAACAGGATGTGTATTTGAATTAGATAATGCTCCTGTAAAACCACAATATTCTGCATTTACAAGATTTCCTTTAAATTTAGTATTTGCTATAGTAGTAGGACAATTAACAAGTGCAATTGCTGCAGAAGAACTGAATTTAAACTACTAACTTTTGAAGTGTTATTTTCAAATAAAGAATTATCAATAAACACATTTGATGAATATAAATAAAGTGTACCTACTTGTTGACCTTTATTATATGTGAAATTTGAATTTTTAGCTGAAAAGTCTGAACCCATAGCATAAACTGCTGAACCATATGCTGCTTCATTTTTATCAAAAGTACAACTTATAAAATTAAGTGTAGATGAAGTAACATAAAAAGCACCGCCATATGGATTATATTGAGCAGTAGCTTTATTATTTAAAAACTTACAATTAGTAGCAGTTAAAGTAGTAGATTGAGATAAGTAAAAAACACCACCATTAGTTGTAGCTATATTATTTGAAAAATTACAATCGTTTAAAATTAAAGTTGAACCTGAAGCATAGATAGCTCCTCCAAAATCAGCTTTACCATCCACAATATTTACATTATTCAAAGTAACAGTATTGTAATTAAATTTAAAAACACGAGCTTGGTTTGAACCATTGATTGTATAACCATCCCCGTTAATAGTTAATTGATTATAAACATTGATTCCATTAATTAAACCTTGATCAGTATTAGGATTATAAGTATATTTTTTTCTAAGGTTACTGTAGTTTTTCCACTAATAAGATTAGATAAATCCGTGAAAGAACCAGTATCATCATTTGATTGTAAATCTTCTGCAGAAACAGCAGAGACTGATAAAATCAAACATAATATAAATATAAAACTCATTATTAGTTTTTTATTTTTCATTTTTCTCCTCTCATAACAAAATTTTTTTATAAATTTATAAATAATAAAAAAAATGAATATTGAACATTGTTCATATTAAAAAGAAATGATTGTAATCTGAACATTATTTTCTAAAACAAAAAATATTTATTTAAAATAGATTCAATATTAAACTAAATGGGAGAAAATTCAAATGAAACTATCAAAATATAAAGATTATTTATTTTTACATGGAGTACTACTAGTATATGTAGTCTGTATGTTTTTAGAGAAATATAATGGAAGATTTGAATTTTTATCTCCAGATTTTATCTTTTTTTACATAATAGTTGTTGGAGTTTTAGGGATTTATGCATTATTATGGCAACAAGCATTAAAAAGAATAGATCTTAATGTAGCTTATGCAAATAAATCTGCAACTGTAATTTGGGGAATAATCTTAGGAGCACTTATTTTCCAAGAACCAATTACAATAGCAACAATTATTGAAGCTGTTTTAGTATTTATAGGAATTATATTGGTGGTGCCTAACGAATGAACATTTATATTATTACATTTTTAACATCAGTATTCCTTGCTTCAGTTTCACAAATCTTACTTAAAAAAAGTGCTTTAATTGAGTATGATTCATTTATTAAAGAATATATGAACAAATTAGTTATAGTAGCTTATATAATATTCTTCTTTTCAACTTTAGTTACTATGATGAGTTATAAACAAGTTCCTCTAACTTTAGGAGTAATCTTAGAGTCAACAGGATATGTATTTGTATCTGTTTTAAGCTATATCTTTTTAAAAGAGACTTTTACTAGAAAACAATTAATTGGATTATGTTGTATTCTTGCAGGAGTAATTATCTGCAATCTTCAGTTTTTCTAATTTAAAAAAATATCCAATCAAAAAAATTAGAAGTTTAGAACGTTGAAAATGCAATTAAAAGCCATCTATAAGTTTTCGAAAGTGCCCTATTTAAAGTCAAGACAAAATAATATAAATAATTAACAAAATAACCACATTTAAGTTATCATGAATTATTAACTAAAGGTGGTTTTTTGAATTTTTTGATTAAAGAGTTTAATAAAAGTTTAGAAAATAAATATGGTATAATTCTAGTTTTTATTAGCTTAATTCTTCTTATTTGTTTATCTATTATATCTTTTACTATATTAGGTATTGTAGTCGATGAAATTTATTCCTTTAGTTTAATGCAAGTACCTTTTAATGAAATGTTAGGTGTTATAGTAGGAGATGTTCATCCTCCTTTGTATTATTTTATTTTTAAAATTTTTGCTAAAATATCTATTTTTACTAACATAACAACTAATATGATTTTAGTTGGACGATTTGTTTCCATTTTACCACTATATTTATTATTTATTGTAATTTTAACCAGATTTAGGAAAAACTTTGGGTGGTTAGCATCAGGAATTTTTTAATTACATTAGTTTCAATGCCTAGTTTAATTAACTCTTATCTTTATATAAGAATGTATTCATTTTCCCTTTTTTTCATAACTTATAGTTTTATAGTAGTTTATGATATTCTTAAAGAATCTTACACTTAGAAAAATTGGTTAATTCTTACTATTTTAACAATATGCTCTGCATATACTCATTATTATTCTGCTATAACTTCTTTTTTGATTTATCGATTTTTATTAATTTATTTAATAGTTAATAATCGTAATCAATTAAAAAAAATTTATTTATTCGACAATTATTTCTATTGTTGCTTTTTTACCGTGGCTACAAGTTTTTTTAAATCAACTATCTAATTGTACATCTGCTTATTGGATTGCTCCAATTACTCTTAATAGAATTTCTGAGTATATTACTTATTTCTTTGCACCGAATAATCTTCAAATTTTTGGTTCATTTAGTTTTTATATTAAATTTATCTT